>JAERRP010000878.1 GCA_016735415.1 Desulfobacterales bacterium
TAAAGGGGCGTCCCACAGGCCCAGCAACAAAACCGCCCCGATGGCCCCGATTTTGGAAGCCATGGTTTTCTGTTTCAGGGTCAGCCAGCCGAGGGCGCCCAGGGTGATATTGGAAAAAATGGCTCCGGAATAGATAAATCCCACAAAAATACCGGCCGCCACGGCCGGGCTTACCCCGCCGAACTCGGTGGCATAAGCGGCATAAAAGGATATCACCGTCACCACGATATAGAGTTCCAGATCACTTCCCAGAAAGATCAGAAAATTACGGTTGTGCCGCATGTGGCCGACCGTGGTGCGCACGAAAACACCGAAAGACGGCCGCCTCCGGCCCGGATGGAAGGCTTCTTCGGACGCTTCCCGGGTAAAGAGGAAAAAAAGGGAGCCCAGGATAAAAAGTCCGCCCACGGCCAGAAAAATAACGGCCGAGGCTACCGGGTCAAAGGCGTAGCGTTCGACCACCTTGAGGATGACCAGGCTGCTGATAAGTTTGGCGGCGTTCTGGGCAATCATCATGTAGGCCAGACCGGGGACCGATTTTTCTTCCGAAAATATCTTCACCAGATAGTTCAGCCATACGGGAAGCGTCATGCCGACGCAGACCGAAAAAACAGCGTAGCATCCGAAGAACACCCAGAGAACATGCGGACTGTGCCCCATGCCGGCCAACAGCCCGCCGAAGAGCAGCAGCGACAGGCCCGAGATCAGATGCAGCACGATCACGGCCCGGCGTTTGAAGGCCAGCCCATCGGTCATGTAGCTCGAAAACAAGGCAAATACCGAAATGCCGATAAAGAAAAAAAAGGGAACCATCCCCAGCGCCAGCCCGGAACCGCCCAGACTCTTGACGAAGAGCTGCAGAAAAGTCGATTCGACCACCACCGGCAATCCCAGCCCCCACAGGAATTCGACGGCCGATATCCCCAAAACGTTCTGCCGGTAATAGTGGTCTTTGGCGGATGCATGCATCGGTGTTGCTCCGGTAGCGATTGGCCCGCAGGCGACGGCAATTTATAGGGATTGACCCGGTGTGTCAACGAACGCCTGAGCGCTGCCGGCAGCGCCCGGAACCGGAAGCAGCCGTGGCGCCGGTCAGGGTCGATAGATCCGGACGCTTTCATTGAAGCTTGACGCCTTTCGGGTAGATGCATTAATTTGACATTACCCTTCAATTCAGCCGACCGTGTCGGCCGAATTGCGAGCCCTTACCCTGACAGGAGGAACACATGGATAAATGGGAATGCCCCTGCGGTTATGTTTACGATCCGATGGAAGGCGATATTGAACACAATATTCCGGCTGAAACACGATTTGAAGATCTTCCCGATGAATGGGTCTGCCCGCTGTGCGGCGCGGAAAAAGAATACTTTGAGAAGCTGGATTAAGGGCGTCTCCCTTTTTGATTCAGGCCCGGACATGAATGTTTGATTCGCTGGTCAAAAGCAAGCCGGTGCGCGTCCGGCCATCGGGCGCGCACTGCTCAGGGTTCGCGCAAAAATAAATTAGTAATTTTCAGCGTTGAGGCGCCCGCCGGGCAAGGCGCCAAAGCGCAGGAATAGCCGGCCTATTCCGAGCTTTTGTAACGCCGCCGGGCGGGATGCATCGGCGCTTAAAAGTTCCGTTATTTTTTCGCGAGCCCTTAACTCCGGCCGCCGAACCGCATCGGCGGCCTCGGGATAAAGGACCGGTATGATTGAATGATCGCAAGAATCGGGTTGTACCGCCTGGCAATAGACCCTATGATCCTGTTCGGAAAGGCATCGCTGATGCCGGCGAAATACGATCAACCGTTGTGCCCTATACTTGACGAAGAGGGTCCCGATGAAAAAATTCCAGCAGCTCTGCCGCGATTACGAACGGGTCGAAGAGGCCATCCGGTTCCTGGAGACCCATGTCCACCGTCAACCGCCCCTGGCGGAAATTGCCGCGGCCGCCGGCCTGAGCGAATTTCACTTCCAGCGCCTGTTCAGCCGCTGGGTGGGCATCAGCCCCAAACGTTTTCTGCAGTATCTCACCAAGGAACACGCCAAGAAGATGCTGGCCCGCTCCGATACGGTTCTGGATACCGCCTACGAGGCAGGCCTCTCGGGCGCAGGACGCCTGCATGATCTGTTCGTTACCTGCGAAGCGGTAACCCCGGGTGAATACCGTCATAAGGGGCAGGACCTGCAGATCGACTACGGATTTCATTCCACGCCCTTCGGCGAATGTCTCCTGGCCGCCACCGCCCGGGGACTCTGCAACGTTTCGTTTGTTCAGAAGAACGGCCGCGAAACCGTATTGAAGGATTTGAAGCACCAATGGCCCCGGGCGGCCATCCGCCATCATCCCCGGAACACGGCCCCGCTTCTGGAAAAAGTGTTTGCCTTTTCCCAGGAGCGCAAACCCGCCCCCCTCCATCTCTATGTCAAAGGTACCAATTTCCAGATCAAAGTGTGGGAAGCCCTGCTGCGAATTCCCCTGGGAGAGGCCGTAACCTACGAGGACATCGCCCGCCACATCGGCCGGCCGCAGGCGGCCCGGGCCGTGGGCAACGCCGTCGGCCGCAATCCGATACCGTTCCTGATTCCCTGCCATCGTGTCATTCGCAAGATGGGGGACTTCGGCTATTACGGGGGTGGACCGGCCCGCAAAAAGGCCCTGCTGGGATGGGAATCCGCCCGGACGCACGATATCAGGGGGACAGGCTGAACACCGCACCAGACCGGCCTGCCGGTTTGGCCGTTTTGTCCCCGATGCGTCCCCCCTGCGAACGGTTCGATGTGTCTTTCAAAACCGATCGGCGACCAATGAGTATGCTATCGCGACCGGCGGAGGCTTCGACTGCAAATCTCTCTGGGCCCCGGGGGATGACCGCGCCTCCCGCCCGGACACCCCCGGCCGCCGCTGAGCCCACCCGTCCATAGTTTGTCCAGCTTGTATGTCGGCACGCTCGACCCTGAAGTTGCATAAAAAGTATGGCTGAGATAGTTTAGCAAGTGATATATGAGACGGGCTTCAGGCTGTGACGGTTATAAAAAAGGATCAACTTCATGATCACACTTCTGGATTACGGTGCCGGCAATGTCCGCAGCGTCATCAATGCCATCGAACGTTTGGGAGAAACGGTTCATCCTGTCGAAAGCGCAGAAGACATTCTGTCGGCCGAAAAGCTGGTGTTTCCCGGTGTCGGCGCTTTTGGCAGCATGATGGAAATCCTCAAGCGCAAGCAATACATCAACCCGCTCAAAGCTTATCTCGACTCGGACCGACCCTTTCTGGGAATCTGTCTGGGCCTTCAAGCCCTTTTCGAAGACAGCGAGGAGGCTTTCGGAATTAAGGGTCTTGGCTTCCTGAAGGGCACGGTCAAGCGGTTCGAGGTTGATTGTGCCGTACCGCATATCGGCTGGAACGGCCTGGCCATCCGACAGCCTTCCAAAATATTCCAAAACCTTAAAGGCGACGAGAAGTATTATTTCGTGCATTCCTACCACGTGGCCCCGGAAGATCCGGATGTCGTGCTGACGACCACGGATTACGGTTATTCCTTTGTCAGCGCCGTTCAGAAAGGCAATATCGTGGCCACCCAGTTTCATCCGGAGAAAAGCGGCCGCAACGGCCTGAAACTGCTGGAAAATTTCATGGCGGCCGAAACCGTGGCGTTACGGCCTGAAGTAACACTCGGCCGCACCCGTCTGGCCAAGCGCATCATCGCCTGCCTGGATGTGCGCACCAACGACCGTGGCGATCTGGTCGTCACCAAGGGAGACCAGTACGACGTACGCGAAAAAGGCAAGGTGCGCAACCTGGGCCAACCCGTCAAACTGGCCCGGCGCTACTACGAAGAAGGTGCCGACGAGATCACTTTCCTCAACATCACCGGTTTCAGGGACTTCCCCCTGGAAGACATGCCCATGCTGGAAGTGCTCCGTCAGACCTCCCGCAATGTCTTCGTGCCGCTGACCATCGGCGGCGGCATCCGCGATTACACCGACATCAACGGCCGATCTTACTCCGCCCTGGAAGTGGCGTCGGAATACTTCCGCTCCGGGGCCGACAAGGTCTCCATCGGCAGCGATGCCGTTGCTATTGTGGAGGACTATTTGAAATCCGGCACGAAAACCGGCGCCAGCGCTATCGAAGAAATAGCCCGGGTCTACGGCAGCCAGGCCGTGGTCATCTCCATCGATCCCCGACGGGTCTATGTCTGCAGCCCCGATGATGTCGACCATCACGTGATCGAAACCACCATTCCCGGACCGCAGGATGAAAGATTCTGCTGGTATCAGTGCACGGTCAAAGGCGGACGCGAGGGACGCGACCTGGATGCCGTAACCCTGGCCCGAGCCTGCGAAGAACTCGGGGCCGGTGAAATTCTGCTCAACTGCATCGACTGCGACGGAACCAAGGCGGGCTTCGACCTGGAGCTGATCAAGGCCGTCAAATCCGCCGTCGGTATTCCGGTGATCGCTTCCAGCGGGGCCGGATGCGCCGAGCACTTCCTGGACGTATTCAAGCGCACCGAAGCCGAAGCCGCCCTGGCCGCCGGCATATTTCACCGCCGCCAGGTGTCGATCGGAACGGTCAAAGCTTTTCTTAAAAACAAGGTCGAAGTCAGAGAATGAGACTGCGGAACATCCTCCTGATTGCGGGCGCACTGGCCGGAACGCTTGTCGTCGGTTTGCTTCCCACCCGGGGACAGGCCCAATGGCTCTTCGAGCACGGCGCTTACTATTTTCTTCTGGCCCTCGTAAGCATTTGGTCCCTAAAGGCCTGGGCCCTCTACGGAAAAAGTTTGAAAACTCTGTGGCGGCAACACCGGACGGCTCTGCTTCTTGCCGTGGCCGTTCCGGTTTTGATCTTTTTCCATTCCCCGCCGCATTTTAAAATTTTGGCCGATGAGAGCAATTTGATCGGCGTTTCGATGATGATGCATTCCGAACGCATTGCGGCCGTCCCGATTGAAGGCATCATTAGCGATTACAGCCCCCCCGATATCACCACGACCCCCACCAAAAGACCGCTCCTGTTTCCTTTCCTAGTTTCGCTCATCCATGCCCTGATCGGCTACAGCCCGTCGAACGGCTTCCTGCTCAATTTTCTGGTCACTGTCGCGGCCCTGCTCTTTTTTGCGCTGGCCGTATCACGCCTGCTCGGGCCGCCAATGGCATTGCCGTCCATTCTGCTTCTGGCATCCGCCCCCATCCTGAGCTTTTATGTCACCGGCAGCGGATTCGAAGCGCTGAACATGCTGTTTCTGATCTTGACCTTCATCATGCTGGTCGAAGTCGTCACCTCCGAAGGCGATCCGGCCCGGGTCGAAATGCTTTTCCTGACCGCCCTGCTGCTGGCCCAGTGCCGCTACGAGTCGGCCATTGTCCTGGTGCTGTTCGCGCTTTTCCTGCTCTACCGCCTGATCAGGTGGAAGAGCCTGGAGCGTCTGTCCGCCCCGGGCTGCCTGCTGCCGGTGTTTCTCCTACCCGTCCTGTGGCAGCGCCGCATGTTCATGGGGCTTAGCGAGATCAACCGGATCGACTACGGCGTGCTGCAGGCCCAAACATCCCCCTTCAGCTGGCAGTATCTGATCAACAATATCGATGACAATCTGTTCGTGCTGATAGGCCTTAACCCCGACTATGGCTTTACCTTCCCGCTGGCCCTGATGGCCCTGGCGGGCGGCTATGGCCTGTTCCGAAACGCCCTCCGGGGCCAAGCCCCCGTGGTCGCCCCGGTTGTGCTGGCCACGGCCAGCGCCACCCTGCTGGCTTTGCTGGTGATCATATCCGCCTTTTTCTGGGGCAACTTCGGGCTTAAAATGGACAACCGCCTGGCCCTGGTTTTTCTGCCCTTTGTGGCCTTTGCCGCCCTTTGCGGCCTCAGTCAAATCCAGCAGCGCCTGCGCTTGAATGCCCGGGCAATCGTCATCGTCCTGCTGATGGTCCACCTGGTCTATTTCTGGCCGTACGCCTCCGGCCAGCGCCTTATCAACGGACTGTCGCTGCCTTTCGAGTATCAACGTGCGGTATCCTACCTGCAAAAAACCTATCCTGTGGATGACCAGCTCCTGATCATCGCGGAACTGCCGAATTTATACATCATCCAGAAATACGGCGCCGTGAATCTCAACCGCCTGGGCAGGGCCGAGCCGTGGATCCGCCGCCAGCGCCAGCGCTTCGACCACATCATCGCCCTTCAAAAAATCGACAATCTGACCGGAGAGGTCACGCCGTCCTCTTTCATCGGCCCTCCCTTTCAGCTGTCGCCCCGGAAAAACATCCTGATTTCGACCGGTCTGTCCCTGCGCGTGTCCGAGTGCCGGCTGCCCGACGACAAGCGTTAGCCCACCACCCCCAATCCGGATCAACCCCGCTGCCGGTCCATTTCGCGAGCACCATCGCCCGGCCCGATACGGCCCCACCGACAGGGGGCACACGAAGCCCCCTCTGGCCTGCAGGATGACCCTGCCGCGGTTGAAACTTTTTTGGGGTGCCGGGGTTGCCAAGCCCGGCCAAATGATAATCATAAGACCCGTCGAGCTTCGGCTCGTTCATTCAATAAAATTCAGGAGGACACACCATGAGTGATAATAGTGAACAGAGCTATGTGGAAAGCGAGCAGGATCGGGAAAGAGGGCATGAGGATACCCGCCACTGGAATTTCGAGTGCGCCGATCCCGATCCGCATCTGGGATGTGACCCGGGCATCGATGTTCAGGGTTAAGGGCGCATCGTCTTTACAGGCAAACATTCATAGCCGGTCCCGATTTGCGATCGGCCTCCCGGGCAGAGCCTTTCGGGGCTCTGCCTTTTTGTTACCATTTCAACAACGGCTGTTCGCATATCTTCGAAAGGTTTAGACCGCAGCATCGAGGACTGCCTCCCGGCCGACGCCATCTGGGCCTTGGTCAACCGCGTCGGCCTGGCCCTGGCCGAAGGTTGAACAATTACAGGGAAGATTACCGCCGAACGACCCGGTTTCGTCCGGTGCCCTTAGCCTCGTAAAGGGCTTCGTCGGCCCGCCGAACCATTTCCCGGAGGGTCTGGTCTTCCGGCCGCATCTCGGTGAGACCGATGCTGACGGTGTAGTGGATCGATTTGCCTTCCGCGATCACCCGCAGGGCGGCGACTTTCGCGCGCAGGCGGTCGGCCACCGTGACGGCATTGTCCGTTTCGGTTTCCGGAAGCACCGCCGAGAATTCTTCCCCGCCGGTGCGGCCGAATATATCCGTCTCACGAAAGATCATGCGGGCGGTATTCACAAAGGACTTCAAGGCCGCATCACCGGCCGGATGGCCGAAATTGTCATTGATGCGCTTGAAGTGATCCAGATCCATCAGAAGCAGGACAAAGGCGCGGCCGTAGCGCCGATGGCGCTGAAATTCGTTTTTGGCCTTGTCGAAAAACTGCCGCCGGTTAAAGGCGCCGGTGAGAGGATCGGTGGTGGCCAGGCGGCGCAGTTCGGCTTCCATCTTCCGCCGGGCGGTAATGTCGGTGCCGACGCTCAATATTTCAACGATCCGTCCGGCCTTGCCCTTGATCGCCCGGTTGTTCCAGTACACCCAGACCCGGCTGCCGTCTTTTTTTATGTTTTCGTTTTCGTTGGTGCGATAGCGCCCGGGGTCGCGCTGGATCGCCCGCATCAAGGCCTTCAAGTCCCGGCGGGTGGCGCCTTCGGTTTCCGGCACGATGGTCCCTATCACGCTGCGCCCGAAAATTTCTTCCGACCGATAGCCGAAGAAGAAAAGGCCGTAAGAATTCATGAAGACAATCCGGCCATGGACATCCCAGCGCAGAATGATGCTGTTGACGCTGTCCACCAGGTCGCGGTAGTTCTTCTCACTTGCGCGCAGGGCCTGCTCGGCTTCACGACGCTCGCTGATCTCCCGGTTAAGCGCCCGGTTGGTTGCCACCAGCTCGGCCGTGCGTTCCCTGACGCGTGTCTCCAATTCGTTGCGGGCGCTGTAAAGCGCCGCTTCCGCCAAAGCCTTTTCGCGAATCAAATCGTCCAGCTCGGATTTGATCAGCCCCATGGCGTCGAAGACGGGTTGAAAGGCCGGATTGATCTGATCGGGTACCCGCTCAATCGGACCGCTTGCCTCCCAATCGATTCCGCCGATATAGGCCAGAAGCCGTTCAATCGAATCACCCGGTTTTTCTTCTTCACTTATACGGCGGACATTCGTTTCCGTCCGGTGTGCAGCGGTGGTCAGTTCCCCCTCGGTGGCATTGATAATCTCCAGTGCATCTTCCAGGTTCCGGGCGACATATACTTTAAACGGCATCAGAAATTTGAAGAGATTGACGGCCGCTCCCATAAAATGATTCAATCCGTAAGGAATGAACCCCTTGAGCGGAGATCGCCGGTGCCAGGCGATGAGGTTGTCCGTATAATGTTTGCGGGCCCGCCGTTCATATCCCCTGAGCCCGCTCATGTCCATAATGATATAATCGAGGGTATCGACCTGCTTGACGGAAGCGGCAACCGCGTCCCGCAAGGTAAAAAGCTCCGGCAGATGGATGTCACGGAGGTACCCGCAAGACACCGAATGAATGATGCAGCCGGCAATAATCTCGTAGCGGATGCTGAAATCCTCCGCTTCCATGGTCCATTCGGGACGGCGAACGATGGGCAGATTGACACCGCCCCGGGTGATGGCGAATGCAATTACACCGTCGTCCGCGTCAGCCCCCGGCCGGCAATCGACTTCCGCCAACCGGTCGAGGGCCAATTGGACCGCCTGGCGGTAGTCATTCGCAATCTGCACCTGTAAGGGTCTAACGGAAAAGCGCCGGCCCAGTTTGGCGCTGATCTTCATCAGGGGTGAAAGGCCGAAAAAAATCAACCCCTGGAGATGTTGCCGCTGCAACATTTGGTGGATAAAAAAGCGCCGGCTTTCAAGCGTGGCGCCCTTCAGATGGGTATAGTCGAGGATGTGAACGTAGGGGCGCTCCGGCAATTGGGTGTTTATCAGGCGGGCGGTGAAATCGAACGCCTTGCGTGCGCCCGTGAGCGTTGCGGATCCGCTGCTGTGGGTTAAAAAAATGTGTTCGCCGATGATATCGGCCGTAAGCTTGAAGCTGTTTTCAAAATGGACGTCCGTCCATTCCAGCTCCCTTCGCACGGCCAGACCGGATACCGGACAGATCCATTTTGGAGTTGACGGTGGCGATTTTCTCAAAGCAAAACCCGGTTTCTCAAGCAACAGTCCCTTCCGTCCAAACGATCAGCCGGATTCTCAACTGGTGTCCATCCACGGATTTAAAAAGTCATGAGCGTGTCCGATTCAGAAATGAGGATTTTTTGTTCTGATACGGCAGCAATGGGGTTGCGGTGAGGCGTACTTTTGTACGCCGCAGCCGGCAACCCCGCTACGACCGGCCGATCAGGGCAAAAAAGACCATTTCTGGACGGACACTAACTGGCGATGCCTTCCAGATACAACATAACCTGTAGATTATGCAAACCAGTCCAATCATTACCCGGCCAGCGGAGAGCAGCTGAAATGCATCGACAGTATTTGGGGGCCATCTTTAATGTCATTCGCAAACATACCCCGGCCCCCCAAGGGCTGGCGTAAAAATAACGTACATTTTAAGCGCCGATGCATCCCGCCAGGCGGCGTTGCCAAAGCTCGGAATAGGCCTGCTATTCCTGCGCTTTTGCGCCTTGCCGGGCGGGCGCCTCAACGCTGAAAATTGCTAATTTATTTTTGCGCGAGCCCTAAGAATGAAGTTTGAGGGCGGTTTCGGCCACCCGCCGCCCCAGTCGGCGGCCGTTTTCGGCCGTGCCCTCATCCGGCGCTCCCACGCAGGCCACCCCGTAGTGCCCGGTGGGGGCCAGCGGATCGCCGACAATGACCATGCCGTAGATGAGCAGGGCCTGGATAATGGAAAACATGGTGGTTTCCTTGCCCCCGGTCGGATCACCCGCCGTCGCAAATGCCGCCCCGACCTTCCCTTCCATCTTCTTGCGCACGCCCACGAAATCGTCGACCACTTTTTTCAGCTCGGCGGCCATGGTTCCAAAATAAACCGGAGAGCCGGCGATAACACCGCCGGCATTCACGAAATCGTCCCGGGTGACCGCATCGGTTTTTTTAAGGACAGCGGTAACCCCGTCGACCTGATTCACGCCTTCGGCCACCGCCTCGGCCAGGCGCCGTGTATTGCCGCCTTTGGAATAGTACAAAATCAGAATGTCCATGGACTGCCTCCTCGATTACTGGTTGGCCCTGGCCGTCAAGTTGCAGCCCGGGTATCGTTGATACGGAATTGCGGCCTGCAGCCACCGCTTTCCGGCCGCATTTGACCCTGCCTTAAGTTTTTCAACCTCCTGTCCGGGGCCTCGTTTTTGCGTTCATCCGATCAGGCGGCCGGGCCCTTGGATCCGACGGGTATTTTTGATACCCTGGGGCTATCGAAAAAACTACCAGCGTGCGTTTAAAGCTGTCTCTGAAAAACAGCCCGATCGTCACGCGCCGTTTCCAAAACCATTCCCCTGGAAGGTTTCTTAGCAGATGTCGACCCAAGACGAAAGAATCAACAAAACCGCGGTTCTGTTGCTGGTCGTTTTCATTTCGGCCATTTTTCTGTCCATGATCCGCCAGTTTCTGACGGCCATCTTTATGGCCGGCATTTTCTCGGCCCTGGCCCAGCCGGTTTATCAGCGCCTGGTCCGGCTTTTTCGAGGCCGCCCGGCGCCGGCTTCCATGGTCACTCTCCTTCTGATCGTTATTGTGGTGCTGCTGCCCCTGAGCATCCTGATCGGCATCGTCACAACCCAGGCCTTTTCGGTGAGCCAGTCCGTTCAGCCGGCAGTCGAACGATTTCTGTCCGAGCCCACCATCTTTTCCGATTATCTGGACCGCATTCCCCACTTCGACAAAATCGAAGCGTATAAAGAGGTCATCCTGCGCAAAGCCGGCATTCTTGTCGGTTCCATGACCCGATTTTTAATCGGCAATTTAGGCTCCGGCGCGCTGGGGACCGTCAATTTCCTGTTCATGTTCTTTATCATGCTCTACACCATGTTCTTCTTTCTCATGAACGGGGACAAATTCCTGAACCACATCCTTTATTACCTGCCGCTGAAAAGCGAAGAGGAGCACCAGCTCCTGGAACGGTTTACCTCGGTCGCCCGCGCCACCATCAAGGGCACCATCGTCATCTGCGTTCTGCAGGGCGGCCTGGCCGGCCTGGGTTTCTTTTTCGCGGGCATCAGCGGGGCCGCCTTCTGGGGGACG
>JAERRP010000738.1 GCA_016735415.1 Desulfobacterales bacterium
ATCCGTATCCGGCCCGATATGGCGCGCCAGTTCGGTCATGAAACTCTGGCAGAAACGCATCACTTCCAGATCCGATTTTCCTTTGGGATCGAAGTCGGAGCCGCCCTTGCCGCCGCCCATCGACAGGGTGGTCAGGGCGTTTTTGAAAACCTGCTCGAAGGCCAGGAATTTGAGAATGCTCAAATTCACCGAGGGGTGAAAACGCAGACCGCCCTTGTAAGGGCCGATGGCGCTGTTCATCTCGATTCGAAAGCCGCGGTTGACCCGCACCTGCCCCTGGTCGTCCACCCAGGGGACCCGGAACAGGATCACCCGCTCCGGCTCGGTAATCCGCGCCATCACCGCGGCCTTGCGGTATTCCGGGTTGCGGTCCAGCACCGGCTGCACGGATTCGATGACCTCCATGACCGCCTGGTGAAACTCGCGCTCGCCCGGATCGCGATTCTTAACCTGCTGCAAAATCTCCGTCATGTTCGCCTCCCTTTAAATGGTCCGCGGGGTTTCTCTCTTAACCCCATTCATAAAAACTAAAACGGCGCTTTTCCTTTTCGGTCAAGGGGCTGGCCGGGATGCGGCCGCCAAAGGCAGGCCCCCCCTGACACGACGCCCGGGGTGCTTCAAGTCATAATCACCGCTCCCTGGGATTGGCGCCCGTCGATTTTCAGCACCAGGGGACGGGGTAATCGGACGTGCCGGATAAAGGTCGTTTCTTCAATAATGTCCAGCCCCTTCAGACGACCCCAGTCGAAACGGTCCCCGTCGTTTTCCGCCACGGTGAGGTAGAGTATGCCCATGGACGTGATATTCTGAAAAAAATGGGATCCCTGGGAGGGTTCGGCGTTGAGCTGGTCGTTGCGCAGTTCGACAATGGCATGAACGCCGGAGATTTGATGCCATTTGACCGGAATCCCCAGCCAGCGGTCAGCGGAGCCCCAGCGCCCCGGTCCCACCAGAAGATAGGGCCGCCCGGCCTTTGTCAGGGTGGCATTGATCCGCCCGATATCTTCCGCCATCCGGGCGGTCTGGGACGCATCGAAGTCTTCCGGCTTGACATAGACGACGTCGCGGATCGACCGGCTTTCCCCGTTGCCCAGGGAATGGCTGGAATAGCACAGGGCCGCATCCACCTCCAGGGGGCTGATGGAAACTTCCCGGCGGTTGTCGGCCAGCATCATCGGGCGCATCTGCAAAAGGAAAAATTCGCCCGGGCCGGCCGGGGCGGCGCCCAGATTGACGGCGAATTCAATTTCAATTGCCCCGCCCATGCCCCGGCGTCCCAACTGCAGAATATCGTCCAGCATTCCGGGCAGCGGGAAGAGGTCGTATTTGAGCACCGCGGCAAAGGTCAGGACCTTGGGGCCCTGAAGAAAACCGGAATCCCGGATACGGTGTTCATCGACGATATAAGTGCCGGCGAGCTGCCGCACCGGCATCTCCTCTTCGGCCTCAGACAGGTCGCGTTTGACCAGGTTGGCATGGACATCAAAGCGCGGGGCCTCCGGCCGGTCTTTTATTTCCAAGGCGTAGAAAGTCTGCTGGGCATGGCGCAGGATGTCGTCCACCGTCGAAAAATAGGGCATCAAATCCGGATAGCGCGGCGCAAACCGCAGGGCCCGCTCGCCATCCACCACGGTTTTGCCCATGCCCAGGGCCACCTGGGCAATGCCTTCCTCGGGTTCCATTTTACCGACAGGGTAGTAATTGTGGGACTGGGCCACGCCCGAAATGGCCGGGTAGAAAAAGTTGCCCTGGCGGGTCCCGGCCACTTCCTGAACGATGACGGCCATGGCATCTTCGTGCGGCTGGCCCGTGCCGGCGCGGGAGAACTCACGCGGTCCGGCATAGAAGGTTGAGGCATAAACACGCTTGACAGCCGCCATGAGCCGCCTCAGACGCACTTCGGTGTCCGGATGGCTGTTGGGGATCATGAAGGTATCGTAGAGACCGGCATAGGGCTGATGCTGGGCGTCCTCCAGCAGGCTTGAGGAGCGAATGGCCAGCGGATAGCGCACCTGCGCCAGATAGGCCGCCAGGTCCCGCTGCAGGCTGGCGGGCAGTTCCGCTTCCTGAAAGCATCTGGCGATTTGGGCGTCATCCATGGATCCCCGGGCAAGCCGGTCAAGGTTGTTCTCCTGAATAAAGGCCTCGAAAAGCTCGGTGGCAAGGACCAGTGCTTTGGGAATACGGATGGTGACACCCGGGTATTTTTCGTGCAGCCAGGTCGCCTGGTGCAGAAGGGTCGACATGTAGGCCAGCCCGCGGGCCTTGCCGCCCATGGACCCGCGGCCGATCCTGACAAAATCCATGACGTCGGCATCGAAGGTGGCGGCATTGAATTGCGCCACGACGCCCTTCTGGCGCCAGATCCGCAGGGCATGAATGCTGGAGATGATATAGCGCCGCATTTCGTCGGGATCGCAGAATTCCTCGGCCGATACGGCCCGAAAGGCGGATGCCAGACCGATCTCGGAGCGCCCCATGAGCCAGTTGGAAAAATGGTTGCGCGCGGCGTGGTAGCAGAGCGAGGCCTCGGGGATTTCGGCCACGGCGTGTTCGAGGGTTCGCAGATCGGAGGCCCGCGCCACTTCCGTCCCGTCGGGCAGGCGCATGATAAAGTCGCCGAATCCCAGATGGGTCAGGAAAAACGTGTGGATAGCATTCAAGAGATCCGGAGAATTCTTGTCCACAAAAACGGCAGGGATCTGTTCGGCCCGCTCGCGGTTGGCCGGATCGGAACTCAATAGAAGCAGCGGCAGATCGGCGAGCTCTTCGTGGAAGCGGCCCAGCAGTAAAAATCCGGCCTCGGCATCGAGCCGACCCTCCCGGACCAGGCTTGTATCGGCAATGACACCGAAGACGCTGGATCGATACTGGCGATAGAACGCCAGGGCTTCCTCATAACTGCGGGCATGCAGAATCTTGGGGCGCGCCCGCATTTTGAGCAGGCGGTGTTCCTCGTTGAGACCCCTTCCCAGTACCACCTGGGTCTGCCGGACGATCTCCTTGTAAATCAGAGGCAGGAAAGAAGAATAATAGGGCGGCGAATCCTCCACCAGAATCAGGACCCGCACCTGGGCCCTGCGGGTATCGTCTTCCACGTTCAGGCGGTCTTCGACATTTTTAACCAGGGCCATCAGCAGATCGGAATTGCCGCTCCAGATAAAAACCTTGTCGATCCCCTCGCAGTGTCCGTCTTCCGGAAGGGGTGCGATACTGCGCATGCTGTGGGCCAGAAGAATCACGGGCAGGTCGGGGCGGCGGCGTTTGATACGGCGGCCGAGTTTGCAGGCATCCATTTCTTCCAGATAGGGCATGGTCAGCACCAGATCGAAAGACTTCCGCTCCAGGAGCGCCACGGCCTCTTCCGCCGAAGCCGTACGCGTCACCCGCGGCGGCTGGCTCAGGTTGAGCCCGCTGTACTCGTTGATGATGCGCGCGGCCAGACTGCCGTCCTCCTCCATGATGAAGGCATCATAGGGGCTCGACACCAGCAGGATTTCCCGCACCTTGCGCGACATCAGCTCGTGGTAGGTCTTGAAATTGGAATAGAATTCGCTGGGGTCCTGCCCCTTGGCCCTGTTCAAGGTCATACGTCCTCCTGTGAAACCGGATCGGCAACCAAAGCAAAGATAAGCGGTCTATACCGGGATGTAAAACAACGGGGCGCGGTTTACAAGACGGCCGGCACCTGCAACAGTCTGTCGCCTGTTCGCGGAAGGTCGCGAATCGACGCTGGTTGCGACCACCAGACGATTGTGTTAAAGCCCTGCCTTTACTATTAAAAAGGCAGGAAACCGATGCCCTCTGTCGCCGAACGATTTATCGATCGCCTGATCGATCACGGCGTCCGCTATGCCTTCGGCATCCCGGGCGGCCCCTGGATCCCGTACATGGAGGCCATGCGCGGCCGCCTGCCGTTCACGGTGGTGGCCAACGAAGCCTCGGCCGGTTTCATGGCCGATGTCTGCTATCGTCTCACCGGCCGCCCGGCCCTGTGCCACGGCACCTTCGGGCCCGGGGCCACCAACCTGGCTACCGGCGTGGGGTGCGCCTGGCTGGATCGCTCGGCCCTGATCGGCGCCACCACCGAAGCGACCGAGGCCATGCGCCGGCGGGTCATGCAGATGAACATCGATCACCAGGCCCTGTTCGCGCCCATCACCAAGCGGACCGAACGGGCCGCGGCCGACAATATC
>JAERRP010000909.1 GCA_016735415.1 Desulfobacterales bacterium
ATTTGAAACAATTGTTTTGGCAAAGGAAGGCCATTTGGCAACATTGACCCTGAACCGGCCGGATAAAAGTAACGCCATCAATCGGAAAATGATGGAGGAGCTGGTGGAGGCGATTGAGAACGTTGCCAAAGACGATGAGGTCCGGGCCCTGGTCTTGACGGGAGCCGGCAAACATTTTTGTGCCGGAGCCGATTTTGACATCATGCCCGGAGGCGGCGATGCGGCCAAACTTAAAGAGTTAGGTGTCGAGGCTTTGAGGCGGAGTTTTCTCTTTAAAGCCGCGAAAAAAATCATACTAGGGCTTCAGCAGATGGAAAAACCGACCATCGCCATGATCAATGGCGCCTGTGTGGGGGCCGGATTCGATCTGGCCCTGGCCTGTGATCTGAAAATTGCCAGCGAAAATGCAAAATTCATGTGCGGCTTTGTAAAACTGGGGCTCTTCCCAGGTTTTGGTGCGGCATGGCTTTATCCCCGAGCCATGGGGTTGTCTAAAGCACTGGAGATGCTGTTTACAGGGGATATGCTCACTGCCGTTGAGGCCAATGAAATCGGGATGATTAACACAATATCATCGCCTGAAGCTCTCAATGAGGTCACTGTCGCAATCGCTCAAAAAATAGTCAACGGTCCGCCGGTTGCCATCAGATTGATGAAGATGCAGGTTTATAACGGACTGCTCACGGACTTGAACACAGCTCTTGATGAAGCCGCCGTTTGTGAATCCATAACACTAGCATCAAACGATCATCGGGAAGGGGTGGCCGCTTTTCGAGAAAAAAGAGCTCCGTTATTTGAGGGAAAATAAGAATTTAAATTTATATGAAGGACAGAGCCATGGATCAAAATACCAAAGATAGAATTAAACAACTTCGTGAATCCAAGAACTTAGCGCTAAAGGGTGGTGGTGACAAAAGAATTAAGATCCAGCATGATAAAGGAAAAATGACGGCACGGGAAAGGTTGGACTATCTGCTGGACGACAGAAGCTTTAAAGAGTTTAATATGTTGCTGGGTTATTTGGACGGAGCCCCGGGTGACGGCCTTGTCAGTGGTGTTGGCAGTATCAATGGAAGAACCGTGTGTGTATATTCCCAGGACTCAACTGTCAAAGGAGGCTCCATCGGCGCGCTTCACGGTTATAAAATGTACAAAACCGTAGAACGGGCTTTGCAAATGCGCGTACCGTTGGTCGGGCTTCACGATTCGGCGGGGGGAAGGCTTCCAAAAATTACTGAGAGCAAAACCGCTCTTGGAGATCTAATGGAGAAAAGCGGTGGATCGATTTTTTATCCCAACACGCAGGCATCAGGTGTTATCCCTCAAATATCCGCCATTCTCGGCAGTTGCGCAGGAATATCCGTGTATTCCCCTGCATTAACAGACTTTATATTTATGGTGGATAAAACAAGTCATATGTACATTACGGGTCCGGCTATGGTTAAATCGGTTATGGGCAGTGAATTAAGTCATGAAGAACTTGGCGGAGCAGAAGTTCATTGCAAGACCAGCGGAATTGCCGACAAAAGATTTCAAAGTGAAAAGAAATGTTTGGAAGGAATAAAGGAGCTTTTAGGATATCTCCCCCTTAGTATGGATGAGAAGCCGCCTATAGTAGAGATGATGGATGACCCTGAAAGATCAATAGATGACATAATGGATATCCTCCCTTCAGGTTCCAACAAACCGTATGACATGCACGAGGTAATCCGCCAGATTGTTGACGGTGGCCGTTTTTTTGAGATCAAGCCCGAATTTGCTGCCGAAATGATCATCGGGTTTGCTCGCCTGAATAATAAAACAGTCGGGATCGTTGCCAATCAGCCGATGGTTCTTGCAGGGAGTCTGACCACCGACAGTTCGGATAAACAGGCAAGATTTATGAGATTTTGTGACTGTTTTAATATCCCTATAATTTTGCTTGTGGATACACCGGCCTATATGCCTGGTGAAACCCAGGAGCATTTGGGAATTATCAGGCACGGCGCCAAGGTGCTATACGCCCTTTGCGAGGCGACTGTTCCGCGAATTGCTATTGTTTTGAGAAAATCTTATGGCGGTGGGAACCTGGGCATGGGAGTTATCCCCGGCATGGGAACAGATCTGGTTTATTACTGGCCGACGGTTGAAGTGGGTGTCTTGGGAGCGTCCGCCTCGGTAGAGCTTTATTTCGGTAAAGAGATCAGGGAATCCAGGGATCCTGAAGTAGCTAGAACAAAAAGGCTATATGAATTCGTTGAAAAATATTCAAACCCCATGCGTGAAGTGTCAGCAAACTGGGGTATCGATGATGTTATTGAGCCAAATGAGACCAGAAAGACACTGATTCAGGGGCTGGAATTCCTTTCCAGAAAAAAACGATCGACCAGACGGCACAAACGCCATGGAAATATACCCTTATGATGAGATGGCATAGACTTATGCAGGTTTCAACTATTGGGATCAGTGTATCGTTCGGACAATCTTAGCAATTATTTACATCATAAGAATCACCAGAATCTCTGTGTCTTTCCAGTGGATATAGGTAGGTACCGAATTAATCGGTCAACTATTTAATATATGAATATTATTCCAAAGAACAACCCACAATACCGCTGGGTCATCCTCGTAGTATTTGTCACATCCCAGTTCGTTCTCTCAATCGCCGGCTATGGCTGGGGTCCTCTTGCTCCTTTTTTAAAAGAGACCCTGTCTTTGAGCAGAACTCAAATAGGTAGCATCGGCTCCACTTTCTATTTTACAGCGGCCCTTTCCGCTCTCCCGGCCGGTATCATCATCGATCGGAAGGGGGTCAAAAAGGGACTCATTGCATGGTTGGGTCTCACAGGTGCTCCATTACTTTTTCTGGGTGCTTTTAAACCCAGTTTTACTATCTTTATTCTCATGACGGCCATCGCTGGATTGGGTTATGGAATGGGAAATCCGGTTTGTTCCAAGGGATTGCTCATGTGGTTTGACCAGAACACCAGGGGGACGGTATTCGGGATCAAACAATCTGCCGTAACCGCCGGTGCCGCAGTCTCGGGCATACTCATGGTCTATCTTTCCCAGAAGATGGGACCATTTAATTCTCTTGGTGTTATTGGTTTGGTCATTGCGTTGATGGTCATCCTGTCGTTTTATTTTTACAAAGACCCGACACACGTAGGAAATCCTTCCGCGTATACCACCACCCAAGCGGCGACGACCATCTTCGCCGGATTCGGCGAACTCTTTGCCAACAAGCCCTTTCTCTATTTAGCCACTATCATGGGACTCTTGGGTCTGGCCCAAGGCATTGTGGTCACTTTTCTCGTCCTGTATGCCGGTGAAAGTTTGGGATACTCTCCACTGGCCGCCGGGTCTCTTTTAACCATCGTGATGCTCAGTGGGGTTGTCGGCCGAATTTTCTGGGGAGTCGTGAGCGACCGCCTGTTCGACGGCCGTCGCAGGCCTGTTCTGATCATCATATCGGCACTTGCTGTCCTCACTGTGATGATGTTGGCCCTCTGGGGCACCACCGCCTGGCCCAGATGGCTGTTTATACCTGTAATTATTGGTCTGGGCCTATCCAGCGTGGGGTGGAACAGTATTGCCCTGGTTATGGTTGCAGAGATCAGCACTGCATCCAAGATGGCCACTGCCGTGGGGTTGGCTTCTACCATCGGTTGGCTCGGCCTAGCAGCAGGGCCCGTTGCCTTTGGAAGCATTACGGACCACTTTGGATATGTTTTTGCATGGATGACGCTGGGGATTTTTTGCTTTTTTTCCCTTATTTTCTGTTTGTTTTTGCCTGTTACAAAACGAATAACGACATCGGAAGATAAAAAATGAAAGCAAACATAGCAGGATTCACCCAAAATTGGAAAAGTTTTTCCCGATCTGTGTACACCTATGCTGGAAAATCTGAAAACAGGAATAATCGCGGAGGCAATACTCTCTTTGGGGAAAATCGAGGAGTTTGTGACTCAGGTTAACTTCTGGTGATTCAGGATAATTATTCGCCGAAAAAATATATATCGAACCTACAATTTAAGGTTGCTATTGATCATCATTTACGAACCCAGGAGGTAAAACATGGAAATCTTGGTCTGTATTAAAAGAGTTCCCGATCAGTCTGAAAACGAGATCGAGATCAACGCCGACGGGACCGACATCGAGCGGGACGAATTGGTCTATTCTATCAATGAATGGGATAACTATGCCGTGGAGGAAGCGATTCAGATTCGTGATAAGGTCGGTGGTAGTGTCACCGTGGCGTGTGTCGGAAACGAGGAATCGGAAGAAGTGGTTCGACGCGAAATGGCAATGGGCGCTGATAAAGGCATCCTTTTGTCTGATGATGCATTCAAAGATTCTGACGGAAAGGGGATTGCCAATGTTCTGAAGGCTGCCGTTGAAAAGGGAAGTTACGATTTAATCTTGACCGGCACCCAGGCAGATGCTGGAGAAGCCCAGGTGGGCGGTATGCTGGCTGCCATGCTGGACTATCCTTTTGGATCCCTTGTCAATTCCATAGACTTCCTTGACGGTAACAAATTAAAAGTGGGCCGAGAAATCGAGGGCGGTAATCAGGAGATGAATGAAATAGATTTGCCCTGCGTGCTTTCCATCCAGACTGGTATCAATGAGCCGCGCTATGTCGGAATTCGAGGCATTCGCAAAGTTGCCTCCCTGGACATCCCGCTCCTTGATGCATCCGACCTTGGTGTCGAGACCGGTATGGTTGGGGAAGCCGGCGCAAAGGTCAAGCGGCTGGATTACTTTATTCTGGATCTTGGCGAGGGTGCCGAGATACTGGAAGGCAGCTCAGAAGAGATTATCGAAAAACTCATTGACAGATTGAAAGCCAAAGGAGGGTTTAAATAATGGCTCGGATTTTCGCATATATCGTACACAAGGACGGGATTGCCGATGACTCGGCTGCGGAGTTGGCCATAGCGGCAAAGAAAATAGACACCGAAGCATCGCTCACAGCCATTGTCACCGGGTCCGGTTCAGACCTTGATGCCGTCTGCAATGAAGTGACTGCTTCATACGACGAGGTATGGAAGCTCGAAGGGAATGCCTTGGCCTATCCCAACGCCGAGATTATCCGAAAACTCCTGGTTAATATTTTGTCTTCGGACAGTATCGTGCTGATTGCCCATGATACTTTCGGCATGGACCTTTCACCCGGGCTTTCCATCAAGATGAATTCGGCCTTTGCATCCGACGTTGTCGGTATCGAGGGTCCTGATGGAAACACCCTGAAGCTGGTCCGGCAGGAATACGGTGGCCAGGTTAGCACCCATGTTGCCTGTGATATCTCTTCCGGTGCGATACTCAACATTCGCCCCGGTGTATTTCAACCGGATGAGCACCTGACTGCCACCGGAACGATTGTGGATAAATCGGGGGAGGTCGGCGATGTTACCGCCGGTCGCCGCTATATTGAGGTTGTTCCCGCCGAAGTGGGCGATGTGGATATTACCAAGGAGGCCGTCTTGGTTTCCATCGGCCGTGGAATCGAAGATGAAGATAACATCGAAATCGCCCAGGAATTGGCCGAGGCCATGGGCGCCGTTGTTTCATGCTCCAGACCCATTGTAGACGCCAAATGGCTGGAAAAAGCCCGACAGGTCGGCACATCCGGTCAGACGGTAAAACCAAAAGTTTACCTGGCCTGTGGCATCAGCGGGTCATTCCAGCATCTCGGCGGGTTGAAAGGAAATCCGTTTCTCGTTGCGATTAACAAGAACCTCAAGGCACCCATATTCCAGGTGGCCGATGTGGGCATAGTTGACGATATCATAGAATTTCTTCCACAACTAACTGAAAAAATATCTGAGATGAAGTAAGGACTTTACTTAGGGCTCGCGCAAAAATAAATTCACATTTTAAGCGCCGATGCATCCCGCCTGGCGGCGTTGCCAAAGCTCGGAATAGGCCGGCTATTCCTGCGCTTTCACGCCTTGCCCGACGGGCGCCTCAACCCTGAAACTTGTGAACTTATTTTTACGCGAACCCTTAACCC
>JAERRP010000784.1 GCA_016735415.1 Desulfobacterales bacterium
TAGGCTCTGTAGCACACTCCATGCGACACTCAAATGTGAACCCTGATCGTCCCGCAACTGGCCTACTACGACGTTGTGAACACCACCCTGCTGGGCACCAACCTGTGGTTTTCGCCCAAACTGCTGGATGCGGCCGGGGAATTTGTGCAGGGGGCCATCCTGACGACGGGTTTTTTCCCGGAAAGCCAATGGCCGGTGGTCCGGCGTTTTGTAACCCGCTTCGAAGCGGTGTACGGACGCAAGCCCGGTTTTATCGAAGCCATCGCCTACGATGCGGCCCGGGTGATGCTGACCACCGTCCTGCATCCCGATGCCTGGCTGCGGGCCGGCATCCGCCACCGTCTGCTGAATCTTGAAGATGAAGAAGCCCTGACCGGCCGTCTGCGTTTCGAAGGTAACGGCGATTCCCTGCAGGCCCTCTCGCTGCTGCAGATTCGTGAAAACGGCTTCAGCGAACTGGATCCCGCCGCCCCGCCGGTCTGGAAGCCCTGGCAGGTAGCCGTGCCGCCCCCTCCGCCGGCCCCGTAGCCGGCCATATCAACAGGGTTTTAGGGTCAAAATCAACATTTTAAGGTGTCCCCCCGCGACCGCACGGAGTGACGAACAGAAAGCGCGTTAGGTGGGCATGGTGGGATGTGGCACCGGAAAATTCTTCAGCCGCTCATGGTCTGTCAATAGTGAAGACGCGACCCCGATCTTTTTCCTTTTCCGACCCCGATCTTTTTCGTGAAGACGCGACCCCGATCTTTTTCTTTTTCAACCGCAGGGTGTTGCCGTTTTGACGTGTAGAACGACTACTCCGTCTGATTGCGCAAGGAACCCTGTCCGGTCGCTTCCAGGACGGTCGACCAGAGCTTGCCGTTAGGGTTGACTTGTTTGCGCTTGCTGGCGGAAAGGGCCATGGGAATGTGAACGAAGTGGTTGTTCCAATGCCCGACGATCATTTGGGTTTTACCGGCCATTCCGGCGTGGACGGCATCGCGACCCAGAAAACCGCAAAAGACGCTGTCGTTGGCATTCGCGGGAACACTGCGAATCATATAGCTGGGGTCGATATATTTCAGGTTGATCTCGATGTTTTTTCCCTGGAAATAGGCTTTGATACGGTCCCGAACAAAGAGTCCGACATCGTGCAGGCGCACGTTGCCCGAGGCATCCGTGAGATTTTCCCCGTTTTCGAGCAATTCCTGCAGGGCCCCCTCGGCCACCACGATAACGGCATGGCCGCGCTGTTCCAGGCGGGCTTCAAGATTGGTGAATAGTCCGTTGGGGCCCTCCAGATCGACTGCGATCTCCGGGATCAGAACAAAATTGACATCCTGCTGGGCCAGGGTGGCGGTGGCGGCAATAAAGCCGGAATGCCGCCCCATGAGCTTGATCAGACCGATGCCGTTGGAGTAGCTGCCGGCTTCATTGTGAGCCCCCTTGATGGCCTGGGTGGCGATGTCCACGGCCGTGTCGAAACCGAACGAACGGGAAACCATGTGGATATCGTTGTCAATGGTTTTGGGGATTCCGATGACGCTGATACGCAGGTTGCGTTCACTGATAGCGTTGGCGATCAGGCTGGCGGCTTTCAGGGTGCCGTCGCCTCCGATCATAAAGAGAATGCCGATATTCATGCGATCCAGGGTATCGATAATTTCTTCGATGGACTGGGGACCGCGGGAAGATCCCAGAATCGATCCGCCCATGTTCTGAATATGAACCACCTCCGCCGGCGCCAGATCGACGACATCGTGACCGTAGCGGGGAATGAAGCCCTGCAGGCCGTATTTGATGCCGTAGATATGGCGCACGCCGTAACCGTAAAAAAGTCCCAGGACGATCGAGCGGATAATATCGTTCAGGCCGGGGCAGAGTCCGCCGCACGTCACCAGCGCACAGCGCAGTTTGCTGGGATCGAAATAGATCTGCGCGCGCGGGCCGGCCATCTCGAAAGAGGGCAACGGACGGTTTTCCCGGAACAGTTTTTCAAGCCCGGACGGCGTGACGTCTACCAGCACGCTATCTTCGCTGGAGATGAAATTGGCAGTTTTGCCGCCCTGCTTCCAGCGCTGGATGGGAGAATCGATTTTGGCCTCGCCAAGCACCGGGATGTTGGTTTTGATTTCACCAAAAAACATGGTCGCCTCGCTATGGGAAGAGGTTAAGTATATGGGGTTGTAATGTTTATCGGCCAGTCACCATAATAATCAATTAAAGCCGGAAAGCCACCTTTCAGGGCCGCGAAAAAAATAAAGGGCCTCATCCGGCGTGTCTGTGGCCCGGCGACGGCGTTGCCTCTATGACCCCATACAATTCATATGAAACCATCGACACGCCTTTGATCCATACCCAAATCCGGCGCCATCTCAGTTCAATTTATTTTTTCCGGCCGCCCTAAAGTTCCAGGCCGCCGCGGCCGAAATAGAAAGCAGCCCGGGCGGCCCGATGGCGGCCGTTATGCTGGACGCCGCGGTTGCCCCTGACAGCGGGAATACCATCGGTGCGAAAAAGGGTTGACATCCGCTGGATGATACTTTATGTTTCGGCGGTTTTGATTACGTTAGAACTGGGTCGGGAACGGCAGTTTGCCCCGGCCCTTCTATTATTTGAATCCCGAAGGAGGTGATACCCTTGCATTGTACAACCGTTCGCAAAGATCAGGAATGTCCCTTTATGACCGCCGGCGGATGCTCTTACAATGGCGGTATCTGCCATGCAACGGTCGACGCTTGTGACGGCTGCAACCGGAAGATTGAATACGCTTCCGGTTGGTTCTGCTCCGCATGCCCCGAACCCGACGTCAAATGGAAAAACGGCCACTGCAACATGGCCACCCATATGGCTCGTCAGGCGGCCGGCAGCAAGCAGAAGATCAATCCGCTCAAGGCTTCCAAACGCGCCAACCGATAATTTTTTTACACGATCAAGCGCCCGTTCGCTCTGCGGACCGGGCGCTTTTTTTGTCCCGCGCATGGCCGGCCCCTTACGCCAACCGTTTTTCGATGGCCACTATCCGGGTGCAGACCGCCAGCACCTCCACGGCCGAGCGGACATCTTCCAGGGATGCAAAGGTCGGGGCGATGCGAATATTGCGGTCGCGCGGATCGATCCCCAGCGGATAAGTGGCCCCGGCCGGCGTCAGTTTGACCCCCACCGATTTCGCCATGGCAACCACCGCCCGTGCCCATCCGTCCTGGGTGTTAAAACTCACGAAATAGCCGCCCTGAGGGCGGGGCCAGTCGGCAATGACCTTGCCCGCCAGTTCGCGGGACAGGATGGTTTCGACCGCT
>JAERRP010000268.1 GCA_016735415.1 Desulfobacterales bacterium
GGCTCCCTGCCTATCCCGATGTGGATAGCTTGCCCAAAACCCCGGATTTGGCCGTCATCGCCACACCGCCGGATACTGCTCCGCAACTGATTGAAGACTTCGGCAGGCGGGGTACCCGGTCGGCGGTGGTTATTACGGCCGGATTCGGCGAAGGCGGCAGCGAAAAAGGAGAACGGCTGTGCGCCCAAATGCTCGACTCGGCCCGCCCCCATCTGCTGCGCATCGTGGGCCCCAACTGCCTGGGAATAATGGTGCCCGGAGTGGGCCTTAATGCAAGTTTCGGTCATGTTCAGCCGCTTAGCGGAAATATCGCGTTTGTCGCCCAGTCGGGAGCGGTTCAGACCACAGTCCTTGACTGGGCCACGTCGAAGGGAATCGGGTTTTCCCATTTTGTGTCCGTGGGCGACATGTCTGATGTCGATTTCGGCGATATGCTCGATTATCTTACCGCCGATTACAGTGCCAAGGCGATCCTGCTTTACATCGAGGCCGTCACCCATGCCCGCAAGTTCATGTCCGCGGCCCGGGCGGCGGCCCGGGTGAAACCGGTGATCGTGGTCAAGGCCGGACGCCATTTTGAGGGCGCCCGGGCCGCCGCTTCCCATACCGGCGCCTTGGCCGGAACCGATGAAGTCTACGACGCAGCCTTTCAGCGGGCCGGGATGCTGCGGGTGATGGATATGCAGGCGCTTTTTGATGCCGTGGAAACCTTGGCCATGTCCCATCGGTTTTCCGGGGATCGTCTGTCCATTTTGACCAATGGCGGCGGCGTGGGCGTGCTGGCCACCGACGTTCTAATCGATAAAAAGGGGCGCCTGGCCGAGCTGTCTCCTGAAACCATGGCGCGCCTGAACCACGTTCTTCCGCGCACCTGGTCACACAATAATCCGGTAGATATCATCGGCGATGCGCCGCCGGACCGCTATACCGATGCATTAAAGGCCCTCCTTGAAGACAAGGGGGTCGATGCCATTCTTGTCTTAAACTGCCCCACGGCAGTGGCCTCAAGCACAGAAGTGGCCCAGGCGGTGGTCGATACGCTGAAAGAAAGCGGTTCAAAGGCAGGTTCCCGGGGTTTTTTCACCAGCTGGCTGGGGATGGATTCCGCCCGCAAGGCCCGCCAGATATTTGCCGAAAACAGAATTCCGACCTATGAAACACCGACCGAAGCGATTCGCGGATTTATGCAGATTGTCCGCTACCACCGCAGCCAGGAAATGCTAATGGAGACACCCCCCAACATCCCGGAAGTCTTCGAGCCGGAAACGGACAAGGCCCGCGGGATTGTTAATAAGGCTTTGTCTGAAGGCCGTATATGGCTGACCGAAACCGAGGCAAAAGCCGTTCTGGCCGCTTACAAAATCCCTGTGGTCCAGACCTACGAAGCGTCGACACCAGAACAGGCAGCTGAGATTGCCGCCAGGATTGGTGGATCAGTGGCATTAAAGATCCTATCTCCTGATATCACCCATAAGTCTGATGTGGGGGGTGTGGCCTTGGATCTTGCCTCTGAAGAATTGGTTCAAAAAACCGCATGGGCCATGCAGGAACGAATCCGGGAAATACAACCCGGGGCAAGAATTTCAGGTTTTACCGTCCAGCCCATGATTCACCGCCCCAACGCCCATGAACTGATTGTCGGAATCAGTAATGATGTGCAGTTCGGCCCGGTAATTCTTTTCGGCCAGGGCGGCACGGCCGTCGAAGTCATTCAGGATAAGGCCATTGCCCTGCCGCCGCTTAACATGCACCTGGCCCGGGAAGTGATGACCCGTACGCGCGTATACCGTCTGCTTGAAGGTTACCGTAGCCGGCCGGCCGCAGATTTGGACAGCATTGCGCTGACCCTGGTCAAGGTTTCGCAATTGATCAGTGATATCGACGATATCGACGAACTGGATATCAATCCGCTGCTTGCCGATGAACAGGGTGTTGTGGCACTGGACGCACGCATTAAGGTGGTCAAATCGCTTCTCCCCGCGGCCCAACGACTGGCGATTCGCCCTTACCCGAAGGAACTTGAGGAGACGCTTACCCTTTCCGATGGCCAAACCTTACTGCTTCGCCCCATACGTCCGGAGGACGAACCGTCCCTGCAAACGCTTTTCTCCAATCTTTCCATGGAGGAGATCCGCCTGCGATTTTTGCATGCCATGAAAATCTTGTCCCACAAACTGGCGGCGCGGTTGACCCAGATCGACTATGACCGGGAGATGGCGCTGGTCCTTTGCGAGCCGAACGCTCAAAAAGAACCGCTGCTATATGGCGTGGTGCGATTTTCGGCAGATCCGGACAATGAACGTGCCGAGTTTGCCATCCTCCTGCGGCGGGACATGACCGGTATGGGGCTCGGGCCGATGCTCACGCGCCGCATTATCGATTACGCCAAGAACCGGGGTGTCGGGGAGCTTTTCGGGGAGGTGTTAGCCGAGAATAAATCCATGCTGAGGCTATGCAAGGCATTCGGTTTTACCAAAAGGCGCGATCCGGACGAACCGGGTGTGATGGCCGTTACATTGGCGCTATAGGCTTTAAGGGTCGAGGAATTTGAGAAGGGGTAAGCATTCACAGGTTCAGAGTTCACCGTTCTGGGTTTGCTTTCATTTGTTGACCTTGCTCGCAGGCTACCAAGTTTCTGATGAAACCGCGAATCGGAGCGCAAGTACCTCCGGCATGTAACCGTTCACTGGGTCAGCGTTTACCGTTAATGGTCACTTTGGCTGAGGTTTTCGGCGCACCCTGAACCTTTGAACCCGTTAACGGCTATGGGCCGGTTTTCGATTTTAAATACGCGATGCAACCCTTTAGCGTCGCCAGTTGCGGGTAGTCTTCCTCGGGGATTTCGACTTTCAGCTGCTCTTGAACCGCAACGGCGAAGTTCATAAAATCGACTGAATCGAAATCGAACTGGTCGCGAAACCGAACGGCGGAATCGAGATTCTCAATATCGGCTTCCGGCGCCATCTTTCCGATAATGTCCAGAGGCACTCTTTTGATTTGATCTTCGGTCAACCTTTTTCCCCCGCCGGTTTGCGTTTTTTATTC
>JAERRP010000042.1 GCA_016735415.1 Desulfobacterales bacterium
GGCCGGCAGCACCGCCATTGCCGCCTTTGGCGATGCGCAGGATGCGGTGGTATCGAACCTGACCGGAATCGCCATCAGCGAGGCTCAGATCTGGAGCCAGCCCCCCCGGGCCATCGACGATCTGGAAGCATACGAAAAACGATTTCTGGCCGCACCGGCACACGATACCCTGACCTGGCAGCTGACACCCATTCCGGGCGGTCTGGGAATCATCGTACGATTCTGATAAAGAGTAATGCGGGGATGGGAAGAATTAATAATTGGGGATACACATACGAGGCACAATAAGCGAGTTGCAGGTGTCTCGTTTATTGTGCCTGATACGCTTTACCAGTTTTCATAAAGCAATTCAAAATAGCCGGTCGGTTTCACACAGGCCGGGCTCTTTACCGGTGCTGCTTTTCCGGTATGAAGGTATCCGCAGCTCAAGCAGCGCCAGACCCTTTCTTCATCTTTCTGGAAGGCCCTGTCCCTTGCAATATTCTCAGCCAGGTCCAGATAGAGTTTTTCGTGATGCTTTTCAGCTACAATAATATTGTTGAACGTATCGGCCGCCCTCGCAAACCCTTCATCTTCAGCGATTCCGGCAAACGGGGCATACATATCTTCACTGACATATTTTTCCAGAGCGGCGGCCGAAAGGAGATTGGCACGGGTATCCTTAATCACACCGGTGGGAAAAACCCATTTTATTTCAAGCTGGCCGCCGTTAAAAAATTTAAAAAACCGCAAGGCATGTTCAAATTCCTGGTCGGCCGTTTCATCAAATATTTTGGCAATCTGTATAAACCCTTCATCGTGGGCTTTGTTTGCAAAAAAATTATACCGGGTGCGGGCCTGGGTTTCTGCGGCAAAGGAGGTGTGAAGATTTTTTGCGGTCTGACTTTCCCTGAACTTAACCATATCCACCCTCTTTTTTATTCTTCGATAATAATTGCGTCGGCACCGCATTCATCTGCGGCCTGACGAACGATGTCTTTAAGATGTTCCGGTATTTCATCCATTTTGATGGTGGATATTAATTGATCTTCATCGTACTCAAAAATTTCAGGACAAAGATCGTTGCAGTTCCTGTCACCCATGCACTGTTTTGTAATGGTTACTTTCATCTGAACCGTTCCTCCTTTTAAATGGTTTGTTTACATCTTACGACTTGCTTATTGCCGCATCAGGTATGATATTTTGGGGTCTATTCGGACTTGCCAGCAATCTAAATGGCTGAAAATTCAACCGTATGAGAAAAATCCGGAACGATAAACAAAATGCAACGAAAGATCGATCCTGGCAAAACCTTCACACATTCAATACCTGACTGAATTCACAGGATTTCTATTGTTGATAAAACCGGATATAGCCGTATTTATTGATCCACGCAAGCAATTTTTAAGGTGCCTGCGAGTCCCCAATCCGCGCACGACCTTAAAGCCTCCCGCGGGCAGGATTCATTTAACACAGGAGCGATCATGAGCAATTTATCCCCGTCGTCCGATGACAAGGTGTTTCAGGCAAGGGCGCTCGAAGCCGCCATTCGAATCAGCCTTTTGGCATTGCTGGTATTATGGTGCTTTTACATCGTAAAACCGTTCATTCTGCCTGTTCTCTGGGGTTCAATTTTCGCTGTGTCCCTTTATCCATTATTCCTTAAACTTCAATCCATGCTTGGTGGGCGTAAAAAGTTGACGGCGACCCTGATGACGCTGGTTGCCCTTGCCTTATTGATCACACCGACCGTCATGCTATCACAATCGCTTATTGAGAGCTCCAAAACCCTGGCCGAGGAGATTGATGCAGGGGCCCTGACGATTCCTCCGCCATCAGAGAAGGTAAAGGACTGGCCACTTGTCGGAAAGAAGCTGTATAAGGCCTGGCGTCTGGCGTCGACCAACCTGGAGGACGCGCTTGAACAATTCATGCCGCAACTTGAGTCCGCTGGAAAAAAACTTTTGTCCTACGCGGCTGGCGCGGGGTTCGGTATTTTGCAGTTTATAATTTCCATCATTATCGCGGGCGCGCTGCTGGTCAATGCGCGCAGTGGCAATCAGGCGGTGGAGGCCATCGCCGGCCGGGTCATGGGGAAAAGGGACGCTAAAGACTTTGTTAACATTACCGGTGCCACAATCCGCAGTGTTGCCCAGGGCGTTTTGGGTGTGGCCCTGATTCAGTCAATTTTTGCCGGTATCGGGATGATGGTAATAGGTGTGCCTTACGCCGGTTTATGGGCGCTATTTGTTCTGCTGCTGGCGATCGTCCAGTTGCCGCCGATTCTGATTCTGGGACCGATCATTGTTTACGTGTTCTCTGTCGCTGAAACCGTCCCGGCCGTAATATTCATGATCTGGAGCATCGTCGTCAGTGCGAGTGATACCTTCCTGAAGCCGCTCTTCCTGGGGCGCGGTATGGATATCCCCATGCTGGTTATCCTGCTGGGTGCCATTGGCGGGGTGAGACTGTTGGGCATCAACGGTCTGTTTGGCGGGGCGGGTGTGCTTGCGGGCTGTTGCAA
>JAERRP010000525.1 GCA_016735415.1 Desulfobacterales bacterium
GTAAGGATAGGTCGGCTATCGTGGCTCCGCAGTGTCGAAAAACGTAAAAAACAGGCTGAATGTGGGGACTATTGTGGGGACCAATAAAAAGGGCTTAAAGGTCGAAACCTCTAAGCCCCTGTTTTGTTTGGCTCCCCAGCACGGACTCGAACCGCGGACTTAGTGGTTAACAGCCACTCGCTCTGCCGACTGAGCTACTGGGGATCAATTGGAGATAGGTTTTTTATAGTTTTTGCCTGCGGATGTCAATAGCCTTTTTGGGATCAATCCGTTCTGGTTTTGCGGATGCGGATCCCGAGTTCGTCCAGCTGGGCGGCGCCGGCTTCCGAAGGGGCTTCGGTGAGCAGACAGGCTGCGCGCTGGGTTTTGGGGAAGGCGATCACGTCGCGAATCGAAGCGCCACCGCACAGAATCGTCACCAGTCGGTCGAATCCAAAGGCAATCCCGCCATGGGGCGGCGCACCGGACTCCAGGGCACTCAGTAAGAAGCCGAATTTCTGTTCATATTCCGCGGGGGACAGCCCCAGAGCTGCAAATACCTGTTTCTGGACCTCCGCGCTATGGATGCGGATGCTGCCGCCACCGACTTCGGAACCGTTCAGCACCAGGTCGTAAGCCCGGCTTTTGGCCGCCAGTGGATCGCTCGCCAGGGTGGCCACCTGATCCTCCAGGGGGGCGGTGAAAGGGTGGTGCAGCGCCTGGTAGCGCTTTTCGTTTTCGTCGTATTCCATCATGGGAAACTCGGTCACCCAGACGAAGTTGAAGTGCTGATCGTCGATCAGCCCGAGTTTCTGACCCAGGTGGTTGCGCAGATACCCCAGTCCGTCGTTGACGATGCGGGGCGTGTCCGCCAGGAAAAAGATAATGTCACCGGGCGCCATATCGAGTCGTTCGGCCAGGGCGCGGTGTTCGTCCTCGGTGAAAAATTTGGCGATGGGGGACTGCCAGGTACCGTCCGGTTTTACCTTGATCCAGGCCATGCCTTTGGCCCGATAGACGGCCACGAATTCCGTAAGATCATCGATCTCCTTGCGGGAGAAACCGGCACAGCCTTTGGCATTCAGGGCCTTGACGATGCCGCCTTTTTCAACCACGGAAGCAAAAACTTTGAACCCCGAACCGCCGACGATATCGGATACTTCTTTCAGTTCGAGCCCGAAACGGGTGTCGGGTTTATCGAGTCCATAGCGGCCGACAGCTTCGTCGTAGGTCAGGCGGGGAAAAGGCCTGGCCAGTTGAAGGCCGGCCACCGCTTGGAACACAGCGGTCATGAGGCCCTCGGCCATGTCCATGACATCTTCTTCGCCCACGAAAGCCATTTCGATATCGATCTGGGTGAATTCGGGCTGGCGGTCGGCGCGCAGGTCTTCATCGCGGAAGCATTTGACGATCTGGTAATAACGGTCGAAACCGGCGATCATCAGCAGTTGTTTGAAAAGCTGCGGTGATTGCGGCAGGGCGTAGAAATGACCCGGGTTGACGCGACTGGGGACCAGATAATCGCGCGCGCCTTCCGGCGTGCTCTTCGTCAGCACCGGGGTTTCCACATCGATAAAACCGTTGTCGTTCAAATAGGTCCTTACGGCCTGGGCGGCCTGATGGCGCAGCCGGAGGTTTTTCTGGAGTTCGGGACGCCGCAGGTCCAGATGGCGATGACGCAGGCGGATGGTTTCCGAGGCGTCGACCCCATCTTCGATCATAAACGGCGGGGTCCGGGCCGGATTGAATATTTTCAAGGTCGTCACCAGAACCTCGATTGCACCGGTCTGGAGGTTGGGATTGACCATGCCTTCGGGGCGCGGGTCCACGGTGCCCCGCACACCGATCACGAATTCGTTGCGCAAAACCTGAGCTTGAGCGTGGACGGCGGCATTGATTTCCGGGTTGAAAACCACCTGGGTAATGCCCTCGCGGTCGCGCAGGTCAACGAAGATCACGCCCCCGTGGTCCCGGCGCCGCTGCACCCATCCCATCAGCACGACCTCCCGGCCTACATCGGCGCTGGAAAGCTGGCAGCAATGGTGGGTTCGTCGCATCTGGCCTAAATTATCTGCAGTCAAGATTCATTTCCTCCGATCGATTTTATGGGGCCTGGCACTTCTACCCGACAGCGGCCAAGCGACGGGTGAGTTCTTCGACCGCGCGATCCAGAGCAATCGGTGTCTGCTCCCGGGTGGTCATATCGCGCAGTTGGCCGGTGCCTTCGGCCAGTTCATTTTCACCGATGATCAAAACGTGTCGGGCGCCCAGTTTGCCGGCCCGCTTCATGAGGCTTTTCAAACTTTTATCTTCAAAAAGCATATCCGCGGCAATCCCGCTACGGTTCAGGGTTGTCAGCCACGGGAAGGCCCGGGCCTGTGCTTCTCGCCCCAGGGCGGCAATAAAAACGACCGGGGCCGCCGGTTCAATCGTCCGTCCGGTCCCGACGATTTCTGCCAGGCGGTCGAATCCGATGGCAAATCCGGTGGCCGGAATATCGGGGCCGCCCAGGGTTTTTACCAGGCCGTCATACCGGCCGCCGCCGGCCACGGCGCTCTGGGCCCCGAGGGCCGTTGTCTGAATCTCGAAAGTGGTCCGGGAGTAGTAATCCAGGCCGCGCACCAGGCGTTTGTCGATGAAATAGGGGATCGCGAGTTCATCCAGGGCCTGCTGGAGCGTATCGAAATGCGCCCGGCATTCCCGGCACAAAAAATCCGTCAGGGCCGGTGCCTCCCGACTGATTTCCCGGCACGAAGGCACTTTACAGTCCAGGATGCGCAGGGGATTGGTTTCCCTGCGGCGCAGGCAGTCTTTGCAGAGGCGGTCTTCGCGGGATTCCAGGTAATCCAGCAGAGCCCGGCGGAAAGCGGGTCGGCATACGGGGCATCCCAGCGAATTGACGTGGCACCTGGCATCCGTCACCACCAACCGGTCGAGAAACTCCACCAGCATGACGATCAACTGCACGTCGGCATAGGGGGAGGCGACTCCGAAGATTTCGGCATTGATCTGGTAGAACTGCCGGTAACGTCCCTTCTGGGGCCTTTCGCGGCGAAACATGGGGCCGATCGTGTAGTATTTCTGTACCGGATCCTGGGCGTAGATCTTATGCTGCAGATAGGCCCGCACCACTGCCGCCGTGGCTTCGGGACGCAGGGTCAGTAAATCGCCGCTGCGGTCGGTAAAGGTGTACATTTCTTTTTCGACGATATCGGTGGCTTCACCGATACTGCGGGCAAAGAGTTCGGTCTTCTCTAAAATGGGGAGCCTGATTTCGCGAAACCCGAAAGCGCCCAACACGGCCGTGGCTGTTTGCTCGATGAACTGCCAGAGCTCGGTTTCCCCCGGCAGAATGTCTTTGAAGCCTTTGATGGATCGTATGCTGGTCATGGGCATCTGTTTCGGTTTTAAAAAAAGGGCAGCGTTCACCGCAACATTTGAATCGGTCACGATCACGAAATCCTTAAATCCATGCAGGGTCACTGTCTATAATAGCCACAAAAATTTTTATATCTATAGTATCGATACGGTAGACGTCAATATGAATATTTAAATCCGCCAGCGCCAAGGCGCCCGCCCACAAGGGAGCGCCCAGGCAAAAATTTTTTGGATCATCTCCAAAAGAGTTGGCGTGATTCTGAGGGTTACGGATTACGGATTCGAGGATTTCAAATGCGTGCAAACGTCGGCCGGGGCCGAAAGATGCCATTTATGGACGGACATTATCGCTCAGTTTAGGTCTTAATTGGACATTTAAGGGATAATCGGATAAAAATTCTGCTTTAACCGATAATTTCAGGCCCTGCATCTATTTTCCCCGCGGCCCCGGGGTTGCAGCCATGCGGCAATTTCAGATCCAGCCGGGCGGCAGCGGGAACCGGCAGGCCGCGGGGCCGACGGCCTTTTTATTACGGCGCCCATTCGGCCAGGCCTGAATCGAAACGCGACCCATATGAACGGAGGAGCCCTCATGAAAAAAAGCGCGGTTTTTGGATTGATCATCCTGATGGTGCTGGTTTCACCGCTGGCCGCCAAGGCCATGGACATCAAACTGGGGGTGGTCACCAAACCCGGATCGGCCCAGAACATTGTGGCCGAGAAATTTAAAGAACTGATCGAAACACGTTCGGAAGGCCGCATCAAAGTCAGGATCTATCACTCCAAATCCATCGGCAATGAAACCGAAATTCTGCAGCAGATCCAGATGGACACGATCCAGATGGGCATCGTCACGGTCGGCCCTTTCGATACCTTCGATCCCATCGTGCGGGTGATCAACTATCCCTTTCTTTTCAGGGATAACGCCCAGGCCGATGAAATCCTGGACGGCCCGCTGGGAGCGGAAATCCTGAAAAGCCTGGAAGGTTCCGGTTTCAAGGGCCTGTGCTTTTCCGAAAACTGTTTCCGCAACCTGACCAACAACAAGCGCCCGATTCGAACGCCCGACGAC
>JAERRP010000119.1 GCA_016735415.1 Desulfobacterales bacterium
GGCCAACCGCTGGGTGCTTTTTGCGGGCGGCCCGCGCCTGGGACCGGCCGTTCTGTTCTGGAGTTACCTGATCGTCATGGTGCTGACGGCCTGCGCGCTGGCGCGAACCGGGATCACGCCGCTCAAATATGCCTCCTGGCTCCTGCTGTCGGTGGGCCTGACCCAGGTTTCGATCTTGGCGGCCCTGATCGTGGTCGGCTGGTTTTTTGTCCTGGCCTGGCGTGAGAAATCCCTGGAGGATGCGGGCTGGTTGAAATTCGATCTGGTGCAGCTGCTCTTGGTGCTATGGACCGTTGCCGCCCTGGTCGGCCTTTACAACGCGGTTGAGCGCGGCCTGCTGGGCCCCCCGGACATGCGGGTTGCCGCCACCGGCTCAAGCCGGTATGTTTTGAACTGGACGCAGGACCGGATCGGAGAATGGATGCCGCGGCCCTGGGCCCTGACGCTTCCCATGTGGCTCTACCGCATGTTTATGCTTTTCTGGTCCCTGTGGCTGGCGTTCGCCCTGCTGAAATGGCTGCGCTGGGGGTGGACCTGCTACAGCCGCGACGGCATCTGGAAAAAGACGCCGCCGATAAAACGCAAACGAAAGGTGGAACCGCCGCCGCTGCCGCCGGAGGAAACCGAACTGGATCTTTCGTAAGGGTGACAGGTCGCGATCAGGACGGCTTGCCGTCGATTGAGATACACTATCATATATGTAGAAAACAACTTCGTATTGCCTAAGGGGATCTCCAATGAATTTAAATGAACAAAGCATTCAGGCCGTCATGAATCTTTTCATGGACCAGTTGTTCAAATCGACGGTGCGATACACCCGGCAGGATAAAATGAGGATCAGAAAAAGGGTCAACAATGCGCTCATTTCGAGGCTGAGAATGCAGGGTACTACCACCCAGGAGGTCATGCGCATCGTGAACGACGACCTTGCGGAGATAACATCCAAATTCACCAACCCGAAAGATTTCCAGTATAAGCTGAAAAACGTTTTAGCCGGAAAATCATGAAGGCCCGCGATCAGAATTTCGCTAACCTGGACCGACGCTGTTTTTTAGCCGTTTTTGCTTCCATGGGATTGGCCTCGACCCTGTTGCCGGGGGCTTTGGCCGCCGCCTCCAAGGGGCGGGATACCATAACAACCGAGATGATGAAGCAGGCTGAGCAAATTGCGGGACTGGAATTTGGCGAACGGGAAAGAGAAGAGGTCATCGATCGGTTAAACCCGCATGGTTTCGACAAGAACGGCATGCCGGTAGGCATAATCCTCATTTCTGAATCGGACATGATCGTGACTCCCTTAAACCCGTGGATGGACACGAATTAGGACCCGTATTATCGACGGTCGCGGCCGGCCGTTGATCACGATACCGAACTTCCGGCCGAGGGCGACAAAGATATCCAGATCGTGGCCGATGCACCCCTTAAAGTTATAGTTTTTCGTAAAATACCGGATATTGTCCTCAATGTCCCACAAACTCCGTTACTCTACCGCTTGCGCAGGCGGGTTTTTCCGGGTTCACTTGGTAGAAATTTTGCATCTCAAGCGGACAGCGCCTTAAAATGGCGGTTCGCCGATTTCCGAACCCGGGGGATTGAATCACTAAACCGAATGATATCGGGGTGTTGTTCGAGTCGGATATCCTGGTGGCGGCGCTGGAGAAGGGGGAACAGCTGTCTACAATTGTGCAAATGGCATTGCAAGGATATCGTCGAAACGATCAATTGCCGATCGGAGCCAGATGACAAACATAAAATTTGACATTGTTTTTGAAGGCCGGTTTGTCGAGGGCGCCGACCCCGATCGGGTCAAGGCCCTTATCGGACAGATCTTCAAGGTCGGCCGGGGTGACCTGGAGCGGTTTTTTGGTGGCCGGCGCATCGTGATCAAAAAGCGGGTCGATCTGGCCGACGCCCGCCGGTTTGAGGCCCTGATGCGAAAAGCCGGTGCCGTCTGCCGACGGGTGCCTCAGGGTGTGCCCCCGACGGCCATTACAGCCTCGCAGTCGACCTTGGTTTACCGAAAGCCGTGTCAAAAACCGGCACCCGAAGCGCAAGCGGCCCCGGTGACGGCTTCCGCCGCCTCCGCATCAGGGTCCCCGGCGGGGCTTGGCGAGCGGCTGAAAAGCATCAAAACGGAAGAATTCCGTGATCGCGTACGCACTGGCCTTTCGATCCTGGGATCAAACATACGAGAGGATTTCAAGGGCGGGGGCCTGCGCCGCCGGTTTCGAAGTCGCAAGTTGCAGGCCGCCGTCGTCGCTCTGGCAATTGCGGTGGTGATCATTGCGGCGGCCGTATGGCATGAAGGCGAGCGCATGCCAGCCGATGCCAAAACGCTGGAAACCTTTGTTGCGCGCTTTAACACCCGGCTTCTTGATATTCGGGACGGCCGGTCGCGGGCGGTCACTTACGTGAAAATCGCCAGGGCCACCATCGAGGATATGGGCTATGATTATGACAAGACCCTTCTTTACTGGCGATTTGATCGAGAGCTGTCCGAAGATCCGCGCAGGCGGTCGATTCACGACGACTATCTGATCGGGCCGCTGAAGGTTCTGTTCGAGCTCGATGCCGTTCGGATGGAAGCAATCATGGCGCCGGAGACCTATGCCCGTTTGGAAAACACCATGGGGATCGGTGAAAATATCAGCCTGCAGTCGATCCGCATGCTCAAGGAGTGCGCCCGCGGAGAAGCGCTGGTCAAACACGAGGCGCTTGTCAAGGTTCTCCAAAAATACGGCATGGCGGTCGATTCCGATTTTCCGGAAATATCTGTCAAAGAGGCCTTCTATGGTTTGAGCCAGAACGGATTGATCCGCATTCACAAACGGCGGGAATGGAAAGACAAACGGGTCGATCTGGAAATTCTGGACAGGGAACAGATCGCTGTCCAGGAAAAGAAATTGTTGCAACTGGAAAGCATGTACGCCCAATATGCCCAGCAGCCGTAGGCACGGTCCGGGCCGAGGACGGATTGGCGCCTTCAGCCTTGGGTTGATCCCGACTTGCAGCCTGACGCCGATCATGCTACTTCTTTCAATCAGGCTTTCCAAGCCGCCAACAATGGCGGCATAACCTTCAGACCGGCCCCGCAGGGGCGGAAAGCATTCCGTTTTGAAGCCCCCAATTTTTTTAACAACACAGGATATCCGTTCCGCTTTTTTCACCCGGAAGATTTCAGCGGCTCGTAGAAACGCGTTCAGGCGTTGCCCATGGACTTCGAGGGACTTTTAACCCACCTTACCGACTTTTATTACAGCCACACGATCATCGCGATCGGGCTGGCGGTGGTTTTGGTTCTCCTGATCTGCTTCCGACCGAAAGCCATGGTCAAGCTGGCCGGTATCCTCCTGGTCTTTGCCGTGGCCATCTATTTCTTCACGCTTTTTATGGATATGGCCGGGTCGGGAAGGTCTCAGAAAAAAGAGATGATCCATACCGTGCGATAAAAATGGGTGCGGTGGCCGGCAAACCGGCCGGGAAGGGCCCCCATGAAAATTCTGGCCGTCAATTCCAGTCCCCGGAAAGAAGAACACAGCAAAACGGCGCTCATGCTGCAGCATCTCGTTGAGGGCATGCAGGCGGCCGGGGGGCAGGTGGAAGTCGTCCATTTGCGAACCCGCAAAATCAAACGCTGCATCGGCTGTTTTGCCTGCTGGACGCAGACCCCGGGGCACTGCATTCACAAGGACGATATGACCCTGGACATTTTTCCCCGCTGGGCCGCCGCCGATCTGGCCGTCTATGCCACCCCGCTTTATTACCACACCATGAACAGCGCCATGAGTACTTTCATGGAGCGTACCCTGCCCGCCGTAGAACCGTTTTTCGAACTGGATCGCGGCTGCACCTATCATCCCCTGCGGTTCCCGACACCCGCCGTGGTATGGCTGTCGGTCTGCGGGTTTCCGGAAGAGGCCGAATTCGATGCCTTTTCCGAATTCATCCGGCGCACCAACCATCGTGATATCAACATTGTGGCCGAGATCTATCGCCCGGCCGCGGAGACGATGGCCAGCCCCCTCTTCGAAGAACAGAAAAGGGATATTCTGGAAGCCACCCGCCAGGCCGGTGCCGAGCTGGTGGACGGCATGCGGGTCAGCCCTGCAACCATGGCGCAGATTCGGCAACCGCTGGGTGACCCCCGGATGCATGCCGAAATCGGAAACACATTTTGGAAGACCTGCATTGCCGAAGGGCTGACCCCCCGGCAATTCAAAGCCCGCCATATGGTTCCGCGCCCGGACAGCATGGACGCATTTCGTTATTTCTTTCCCATCGGGTTGAATGCCGCCGCCGCCGGTCAGCGCCGGGTCCTGTTGCAGTTTGAATTCCACGGCGCCCAAAAAGGCACCTGCCATTTTGCGATCGAAGGAGGTCAAATCGAAGGAAAAAGCGGCGCGGCGCGGCGTCCCGATATCGCCATCACGACCCCCTTCGATTTGTGGATGGACATCATGACGGGCAAAGCCGATGGTCAGCAGATGTTCATGGCACAGAAGTACACGGTTGAGGGTGACCTCGACCTGATGATCAAACTCTTCCAACGGGATGTTCCGTAACCCTCCGGGCGGTTTTTTTTCCGTACCGCTTCCCACGATCCTGTGATTGAGAATCAGCCGACAAGGCCAACTTGGGCCCATACCTGCCGTGAGGGCGCCGCCAGGGAGAGCACTTGACACCACGAATCCGCACATTGATGAAAAGGCGCGTCATGGACGGCCGCATTCAAAATTTTAAAGGCAGCGCTTTCCTCCCGATTCTTGTAACCCTCGCGATCATAACGGGGTGTGCCGGGGGATCTTTCGTACGGTCGGCCGGTTCTGTCGGCCCTAAGGGGTGAGATGGGCGCGGCGCGCTTTTTTGATGTCGTCATTGTCGGCGCCGGCCCGGCCGGAGGCTTTCTATCCTATTTGCTGGCGGCCGCCGGTTTGCGGATCCTCCTGCTGGAAAAAAAGAAACTGCCGCGCTACAAGCCGTGCGGCGGTGGCGTGACACCGCGTGCGCTGAAGCTCCTGCCTTTCGATCTGGGCACCATTGTTGAAGATGTGACGACCACGGCGCGTATGTTCGTAAAGGGCCGGAAGGTCTTTGCGCGGACTTATCCCCATGCGGTGGTCAGCATGGTCATGCGCGCTAAATTGGATGCCTTTCTGGCCCGCCGGGCCGTCGCGGCCGGGGCGGCTCTTGAAGAAGGGGTGCGGTTTCTTTCTGCCGCGGGCCCTCCCGGGGGCATGACCATCGAGACCAGTGCCGGCCAGGTCCAAACGATAATTCTGGTGGGGGCCGACGGTGTCCACAGCCGGGTGGCGCGCCACCTTGACCTGCCGGTGCGCTACCGGGTCATGACGGCGATCGAAACCGAACTCGATGTGGACAGGCGTTTGCTCGACCGCTTCCGTCATGCCTTCGATTTTGATTTCGGGGTCATTCCCCATGGCTATGGATGGGTTTTTCCAAAAAAACGGCATCTTTCGGTCGGCATTTTGACCCGACGCGGCCAGGCCAAAGCCATTCGGGATGATTTCGATCGCTACCTGAGGCTGAAGGGGCTGGGTGCGGCGCACATTCGTTCACTGCGATTGCACCCCATTCCTTATGCGCCCTATCGGGCCAATCAATATGCCTGCGGTCGTGGATTGATTGTCGGTGATGCCACCGGCATGGCTGATCCCATTACCGGGGAGGGCATTTACTACGCCCTGCGCACGGCCCAACTGGCCGCTGCGACCGTTCGTAATTTTTTTATAGACCGGGCCCGGTTAGTGGATTACGATGCTGTGTTGCGTGTGACGGTAGGGCGGGAGGTCCGTTATGCCGGCCTTCTGGCCGACATCCTCTACCGGTTGCCATGTCTGAGCTATCCGGTTTTATCCCGCTTCGGCGATCGGATCGGCCGCAAGCATATGGAAGTATTTGAAGGCCAGGTGAGTTATCCGGAGCTCTTCCGCTATGTGGTGGGCTGGAAGGGGCTCAAGCACCTGTTGGTGGCCCCGGAGAAGACCGCAAAAACATTTGATGACGGTTCCCAATCGCAATATAATGGATTCGCGAAATAAACCAATGGTGGATGCAAAGTGAAAGACAACGAAGATTCATGGCCGGAGCATTCCCTGACCTATCTGGAAATGGCTTTGCGGACCGATCGCCAGAAAAGTCTGGCGCACCCGTCGGGGGTGGGTCTGAACATCGGCGCTTGCCATGATCGCATCGAAATTTATCTGGTGATCAGCGGGGACGTCATTCAGGAAGTGGCCTATAAACTGGATGGGTGTCTCAATACCAATGCCTGTGTGAATACGGTGGCCCGGATGGTGGAGGGGCAGACGGTGGCCGCGGCCTGGACCCTGAAACCCGAAATGTTGGTGGAATACCTTCAGAGCCTGCCCCCCGATCACTTTCATTGTGCCGAGCTGGCGGTCGGGGCTTTGTACAAGGCCCTCGCCGATTATCAACAAAAAGGCGCCAGAGACTGGAAGGCCATCTACAGCCAACCGAAATAAACGAAGCGCCACGGGCTGGATTTCGGCGAATGGGCACCGGTTGCAGCGGTCTCTCAGCGCTTTGAAACCATGCCGCGATAGCGATAAGTTCATGATAACTAAAAGGATCTTATCCGGGTTACGCGTCCAGCCGGACGGTTTCCCGCGCGCTGGTTTATAGTTCTCTGCCGGCGGCGCAGACTAATTTGGATACCAGTATAATTTTAGGCTTACCGAAACTAAGTTATCGAGATTGCTTCGAATCTCCTTGACAGCCAAACCCATCTTGACTATAAAATTTTCTCTCGAAAGTCGGCCGTATCACCCGATTTCCACTATCATCACGAAACAATGCCAAAGGGAGAAAGAAGCTGCTTTCGAAGGGCTGGCCCCTTGGAATCGCGCCGTGCCGGAGCCGCCCTCTAATGAAGCTTGAGAAGCGTATCGCCAAACACAAGAAGCAAATCCTGGCCAAGTGGTTCGAAGTCCTGGCCGGGACTTATCCACCGGAAACCGCGCGCTTCCTGAAAGCCAATCCGGACGCGTTCACCAATCCGGTGGGCGGTACGGCCAAACGCAGCCTGGAAGCCCTCCTGGAGGCCCTGCTGGAAAATGCGGCACCCGAAAAACTGGCCGGGATACTGGACCCGCTGATTCGTATTCGCGCCGTCCAGACCATGTTCACCCCCTCTCAAGCCACAGCCTTTATCCTTGATCTAAAACCCATCATCCGCACCATCCTTTCGGATAAAATAATAGAAGACCCGCAAGATCGACATGCATTGCAGGCATTTGAAAATTGCATCGATCGCCTGTTGCTGATCGCATTCGATATATTTATACGTTGTCGCGAAAAGATATACCACCTCAAGGCAACCGAAGAGCAGAGCAAGATTTACCGTGCCTTTGCACGGGCCGGATTGGTTCGTGATAATCCAGATGATCAACCGGATGCCGGGATTTCATAGTGATTTAAAATCGTTAAATATTAACGACGATCTCGGACGAAGCGGACAAACAGGTTCAGATATCAGGCGCACGGTCGCCGGCCGAGCAGGTCAAACACCAGGTAACGACCCCTGTTGACGGGCGATTTTGAATGAACCCATACTCCGTTGCGTATCGGGGTCCAAGAGCGAGGTAAAGGTCAATGAATGGTAAGTATCTGTATTCCTTCTTAGCCGTGTGTCTTTTGGCGCTGATCGCCTGGGTCGGGAGCGAGGTTTTCGGGCTTCGGCTGCTGTTCGGCGTGATCCTGCCGTACGCGGCGGTGGTGGTTTTTTTTGTCGGATTCGTCCGCCGCATGCTGGACTGGACGCGCTCGGCGGTGCCCTTTCGCATCCCCACGACCGCCGGCCAGGCCAAAACGCTGCCATGGATACCGCGCAACAAGTTCGACAGCCCCTTTACCACCTGGGAGGTTGTGGTGCGGATGTTCCTGGAGGTGGTGACCTTCCGGTCCCTGTTTCGGAACACCAAAATGAAAACCAGCCCGGACGGGCGCATCAGCTACGACCAGGAGGTGTTTCTGTGGGTGGCGGCGCTGGCGTTTCACTACACCTTTCTGGTGGTTCTGCTGCGTCACGCCCGTTTTTTCCTGGAACCCCTGCCCCTGCCGTTCGAGATCCTGGAAAAAATCGACACGTTCGTTCAGATCGGCCAGCCCGTCATTTCCATGTCGAGTTTCGTTCTGCTGGGTGCCGTTCTGTACCTTTTCATCCGCCGGCTATATGTGTCCAACGTCCGCTATATCTCGCTGGCGTCCGATTTTTTCCCCCTGTTTCTGATTATCGGGATCGCCTTTTCC
>JAERRP010000852.1 GCA_016735415.1 Desulfobacterales bacterium
CGATTGTCGATCCTGAACTGACGGTGTCCATGCCACCCGCGATTACGGCCGTCACCGGGATGGATGCGCTGACCCAGTTGATCGAAGCTTTTGTTACGCTGAAGGCCAACCCGTTGACGGATGGCATTTGCCGGGAAGGCCTGCGGCAGGCCGCCCCCTGTCTGCTCCCCGCCTTTGAAGACGGCCGCGACCTGGCGGCCCGGAAGGCCATGTCCCTGGCCAGCCTGTTCGGCGGGCTGGCCCTGGCCAACGCCGGACTGGGGGCTGTACACGGGTTGGCCGGACCGCTGGGCGGGATGATCAAGGCGCCCCACGGCATGGTGTGTGCGGCGCTCCTGGCAGCGGTCATGGCGGCCAATATCGAGGCGCTGCGGAAGCAATCTTCCGGATCGCCTTATCTGGAGCGCTACCGGGAGGTGGCCCGCCTGCTGACCGGACGCCCCGACGCCCGGGCCGGAGAGGGTGTCGCCTGGGTCCGCACCCTGGTCCGCAAACTGGCCTTGCCGGGTTTGTCGGCCTGGGACCTGCGGGAAGTCGATCTGAAGGAAGCCGCGGCCAGGGCCGGCCGCGCCAGCAGCATGAAAGGCAATCCTGTCGCGCTGAGCGAGAAGGCCCTGGAAGGCGTTCTGACAGCAGCGCTGTGACGCTCCGGCGGTCTCCAGACCGGGGTTTCAGCCAGGGGGATGATGGGTTCCCCCATTATCCGCGGGTGTCCCTCCGGGCGAAGACGCAACGGGCCGTTATCCCCGATGCGCTAAAAAGGCCTCAATCTCCGGCAGCCGCCGCTCGACGTCGTCCGGCGCTGTCCAGGTGATATCCGCTTCCGACCGGAACCAGGTGAACTGGCGTTTGGCGTAACGCCGGGTGTCGCGCTTCATCAGATCAACGGTTTCATCCCAGGGGGTTTGTCCGGTCAGAAAAGCGGTGATATGACGGTAACCGATGGCCTGCATCGGTTTGAGATCGGCATGATAGCCCCGGTTCAGCAGCGATTGAACCTCAGCGACCAGTCCTTCCGCGATCATGGCCTCGACCCGCTGGTTGATGCGCGCGTAAAGGGTGTCACGATCGATTTCCAATCCGATCTTGAAGGTTTCGAAACGTTGTTCCGCAAACCCGTGGCCGCGCTGAAGATCGGACAGGGGCAGGCCGGTGCCTTCGTGGGTTTCGAGGGCGCGGATGATGCGGAAGCGGTCATGGGGATGGATGCGATCGGCACTCTCGGGGTCGCGGCGGCGCAGTTCGGCATGCAGATGGACGGTTCCATTTTCATCCGCCTGTCTTTCAAGCCGGGCGCGTATCTGCGGATCGGGGGGCGGGGCGGTAAACAACCCGAAAGTGAGGGCTTTGATATAAAAACCGGTGCCCCCGGCGATCACGGGCAGCGCCGACGCATCCCGCAGGCGGTAGATGCAGGCCGACGCCATGGCCGCGTACCGGGCAGCGTCGAAAGACTCATTCGGATCGGCCACGTCGATCATGTGGTGGGGAACGAGGGCCCGTTCCGCCACGGTCGGTTTGGCCGTGCCGATATCCATGTAGCGGTAGACCTGCATGGAGTCGGCCCCCACGATCTGGCCGCCGAGACGCTGGGCCAGCCGGATCGCGGCCGTGGTTTTGCCGATTCCGGTCGGACCGCAAATAATGACGATGCGAGGACGTTCAGGACCGATTCTCATGCGATGCATGATAATCAGACTGCAACCTGAATCACAAGGGGATTCTGGGCTGGCCATCCGGCCCTGCCCTGCCTCCGGGGCACAACGGCCCGATCGTCGGCGACCCTAACAATACCGTGGAAATACGGCTTTTTATATTGACATTGAAAGGGCGATGCTATAAACAGACTCGCAATTAATTGCCGCCTGTATGAGTGTAACCGGCTGGATGCCGAAAAAAATTCATTTAAAGGAGGGTTTAAGTAAATGGCCAACGTTGAATACATGGGCAAAACGTTTGAAGTGGATGAAGACGGTTTCATCGGTAACTATGAAGATGGAAAATGCGAAGAGTGGATTCAGTACGTCAAGCAGCAGGAAGGTATCGACGAACTGAGCGACGAACATCGCAAAGTTATCACGGTTCTTCAGGAGTACTACGAGAAGAACGGTATCGCCCCGATGGTGCGGGTGCTTTCCAAAGTCACCGGTTTCAAACTGAAACACATTTATGAACTGTTCCCCTCAGGCCCGGGCA
>JAERRP010000292.1 GCA_016735415.1 Desulfobacterales bacterium
CAGTCCACTCCAGTCCACTCCAGTTCCAGCCGCAGCATGCGTTCCTCCAGACAATACTGTTCAGGCTGGGACCGTGCATCCTTGTCCCGGGGATCATGCTGCAGATCCCGGGCAGGCAGCAGGCGTCGTCCGATCAAGGCCGTAAAGGACACCCCGACGGCAAAAACCGCCAGGCCCACGGGTGTGTAGTCAAACAGGGTGAAGGGCGCCAGTCCATTTTCACGCAGGGCCTCGCTGACCAGGATGTTGGGCGGGGTACCGATCTGGGTCGTCAAGCCACCCAGAAGCGATCCATAGGCCAGGGGCAGCAGCAGACGGGAGGCCGGCGTGCCTGTGCTGCGGGCGATATCCATCACCACCGGCAGCATCAGGGCCGCGACGGCCACGTTGTTCATGATGGCCGACATGCCACCGGCACAGGTCATGATCACCACCACGAGCAGGGTTTCGCTACGGCCGGAGAGGCGCAACACCAGCCGGCCGATCATGTTGGCCACGCCGGTACGCGTGAGCCCTCCGCTGAGAATAAAAACCGCCCAGACCGTCACCACGGCGGGGTTGCTGAATCCGGCCAGGGCATCGATGGGCGAGACCAGTCCGGCAAGCGCCACAGCCCCGAGCACCAGAAGGGCCGTGACTTCCATGGGTATCCATTCCGTGACCAGAAAAACGACGGATACTCCCAGAATGGCAAACACGATGAACATGTCCGTTGTCATACGGTATTCGCTCCTGTGTTCCGGTGCTGACTTGAAATGGTTGTATCACCCGATAGGCGGCATATAAACCGGCCTGGACAAAATAAATCCATGATGGACAATCAAATTGACAGGTCGTTGCAACTTCAATAAATAGAATCCATTCATGATGGATGGGAGCCCCGCCAACCTCTGGCGGTTTTTTTTGCGATGCGTGCACACCGTCTGGTCAACAATCGAATGGATGGTTTCAATGCCTGAAGAATCCGGCCGACCGGGAAAAGCCTCATCACCGGCCTTACCTGAAAACGTCTCCATTCTGATGGTGGATGACGATCCCCTGAACCTGAAGGTCCTGTCTGAAACCATCAAGGGCTTGGGCTATACGCTCCTGGCGGCCCGATCCGGGAACGACGCCCTGCGCATTGCCGCCAAGGCACACCCAACGGTCATTCTGCTCGATATCCAAATGCCGGGAATCGATGGTTACGAGACCTGCCGGCGCCTGAAAGCAGACGAAAGCACCCGGGATATTGCGATCGTTTTTCTTACGGCCCTGCAGAGCACCGAAGACAAAGTCAAGGGGCTTTCCCTGGGAGCGGTGGATTTTATTACCAAGCCCTTTGACCCGGATGAGATCATGGCGCGGGTTACCCGTCAGGTGGCCGTTCAGCAGCGGCATAAAGAACTGGTCCGGGAGAACCGTGCTCTGGCCCTGCAACTCCGCGAGGCTCAGGCCGCCGAAGCGGTCGGTATGAATACGGCGGAGATCTCACTGCCGCAGATCATTCAGCGGGGCGAAAACGATCGGGTCGAGTTTAAGTCCACCCTGCGCTGGAATCTGAAAAGCGACCGGGCCGAGCGTGTCATCGAAAAGGCCTGGTTGAAAACAGTGGTGGCTTTCCTGAACAGCAGCGGGGGCACCCTGATCGTGGGCGTCGGTGACGACGGCGATATCGTGGGGATCGCCCCGGATTGCTTCGACAACGAAGACAAGTATCTGCTGCATGTCAACAACCGCCTTCAATCGCATGTCGGTCTGGCCCATTGCGCCGGCATCCGCTACTATCTGGCGGCGATTGCCGATACCAGGGTGCTGGTGATTCAGTGCCGCCCGTCTTCCCAGCCTGTTTTTCTAAAAATGGGTAAAGAGGAAGAATTTTTCGTCCGTGTCGGTCCCGGCAGCCGCAAACTTTCCACCAGCGAAGTCGTGGCCTATGTCACCCAGCGCCAGATCGCATAAAAAAACGGCAGGGCCGCGTTTGTTGGCAGGTGTTGATCGACCAGGGCCACCGCCTGGTGGGACTTCAGGGTTTCTGCTGGCGTAACTGCTCGATATAACGTTGGAGATCTTTCCGGGGTGTTCCTTTCAGTTGCTGCATTACGACAAGCACCGCCCATTTGAGTTCCAGCGGACGGTTTTTCTTCAGGCCGTAAAAAGCATCCATGGCGGCCATGAACTGCGCACGGTCCAGAAGGGCCAATTCGGATTCGAGGACATTGGCGTTTTTGGACACGGCTTTGTGGCATTCCGGGCGGAAATCTCCGCCCGCGGCTTTCATCAGCAAACGGCTGGCCACCCGATCCTGCCCCTGGACAACACCGCTCATAAAGCCATAGACAAAAAGCTGTCGGGTTTCCTGATTAGATTGGCGCCAGAAATTTCCGTCAAAGCGTGCTTCCGCCCCGAGCGCCGGACGGCCGGCGGGAAGACAAAGAAGACAGGCCGTAACAATAACGTGTTTCCAGGACATGATCGATCCTTTCCGGCTTGCGACAGGGACGGTTCAGGGGGCAGCGGCATGACGAGGTCGGCATGTCCTGCGGCCG
>JAERRP010000754.1 GCA_016735415.1 Desulfobacterales bacterium
ACCCCGAAGGCTTCCAGCCGCTGTCGGCAGAACCGGCCGGCCGGGTCGTCACCCAGTTGGCCCACCAGCCGCACAGCGCCCCCCAGGCGGCGGATACAGCAGGCCGCCGTGGCGCCCTGGCCGCCGCCTTCCACCACCATGGTGCTGATGGCCGTCTTCGTGTTTTCGGCCGGATAGCGCGCGACCACGGCGATATGGTCGACACAGCCGCGCCCGATCACCAGTACGTCCCGCTGCATCATGTATTCTTCCACCCGCGGTTAGCCCTGATCGGTCGCGGTATGGCTGTGAAACGGCCCGATCTTGATGACCAGAAGGGTAACGTCGTCCTCGAGTTCCACCCCACGACGGAAGCGGTCGAGGCCCTCGATAATGGCTTCCAAAATCTGGTGCGCCGTCCCCTCCCGGTTCCGGCGGATAAGGTTCAACACCGGGGTTTTACTGAACATGACGCCCTCGGCATTGCGCGTCTCCCAGATGCCGTCCGTGCCAATCACGATGATCTGGCCTGGGCGCAAATCGTTTCTCTGGTTCTCTTCAAAGGCCCAGTCGCCATCGACACCCAGGGGGACGCCCTTGCCCACGAGATAATCGAAACGATCATTTTCGGGATCGTAATAGATGGCCGGGTCGTGACCGGCGCGAACCCAGTGCAGACAGCGCTCTTGCATATCGATCGAAAGATAGAAAAGGGTCATGAAACTGCTGGAATTTTCGACATCCTGGGTCAGCAGGTGATTGACGTCGCTGACCACCTCGGCAATGCTGCCGGCCAGATAAGAGCGCTGCCGGATAAAAGCCCGGGCCGTGGCCATCAGGAGCGCGGAGGGAATGCCGTGGCCGGAAACATCCCCCAGCACCAGTCCGATTTTACCCAGCCCCTGTTCGCCGGTATCGATGAAGTCGTAGTAGTCACCGCCGGTTTCATCGCAGTAGATACTCTTGCCGGCGATATCCAGATCTTCGATCTGTGGAACGCGACTGGGCAAAAGGCTGCGCTGCACCTCCATGGCCAGTTCCAGCGAACGGCGCATGATCTGGCGTTCTTTGAGCCCCTGGGCCATCTGGTTGAAAGCATTGCCGACATCGCCCAGCTCGTCGTTGCGGTTGACCTGGACCTGATGGTCGTAATCCCCGTCCAGGATCGCCCGGATGCCGTACATCAGCCGGTCGATGGGTTTTGAAAAGTAAAGGCTCACCAAGAGGCTCATGAAGACGCCCAGGAGAATAATCAATGCCGTGACGACAACGATGTAGCGGGTCGCCCCGGCGATATTCTGCCGGACTTGCTGCTGCGAGATCGCCAGGGCGACTTTACCGACCGGGATATCCTGGAAGGTGATCGGTTTTTCAAAATATAGATAGGTTTCCCCGGGCCGCTCGAACATGCCGATGCGGGTATCCGCGATCTCCTGCAGGTCACGATAACCGGGAGGCATCTGGAACGGGGTGTTGATACGTTCGCTGCGGCTGTCAGCCCGGATAATCCCCTCGACATCGGTAATCAGGGCGAACGCCACCTGGTCTTCCGTCGCCACGTCCTGGACAAGCTGGAACAGAACCAGGTCCTCTTCGTTCAACAGTTTATCAGGCGCCTGGTCGGCGATGATGCGAATCAGCGTCCGGCCCATCGTGATCAGCTGTTCACGAAAATCGTCGGACTGTCTTTTCAGAATAACCCCGCTGATGATCGAACTGATAATGATCGTCAAGAGGGTCGAAAGGACGACAAATTTGACAAAAATGGGGATCTTGATCTTTTGGCGGCGGTCCTTTCCCGCGCGTCGCTCCAGCGCCGGTGGCCCCAGATTGACCATGCGCCGATCGCGGCCACCGCGTTGATCCCGGATATTTTTTGACTTCGAAGCCATCGCGCGCCGCTTCCGGTTGACAGGACAGGATTCATCCACCGACTGACTGAGGGAGCCTATTGCATCATCCCGGGCCTGTCAAGAATGGCGCCCGGCCGCCCCGGGCGGGCTGGGAAACATCTAAATTGACCGGGGCCGCATTTGCCGTTACGATACGGCCCGATCGTTTCAGGATCCTTCTGCTCAGGTTACAGGTCGCGGCCAGAATAGGATTGGGTAGTTTATTCCGGCCGAGGCCCCAACGTTGCCCATTGAAAATGAAAACTGACCCGCCATGAATTTAAGCTATGAAATCATCGTGGTGCTCGCTGTTCTTACCGGCGCGGCCGTGCTGTTCATAACCAACCTCGTGCGCAGCGACATCGTCGGGGTCCTGGTCGTACTTGCTTTGATGTTAAGCGGCGTTCTGACCGTCGAAGAATCCCTGGCGGGTTTCTCCAACGCGGTCGTGATGGTCATCGTGGCCATGTTCGTAGTCAGCGAGGCCCTGGTCAATACCGGTATCGCCCAGAAAATTGGGTCGGCCGTGCTCAAGGCGGGGCGCGGGGACGAGACCCGCCTGATTGTTCTGCTGATGGTGGTCATCGGCATCGTGGGGGCCTTTATGAGTTCCACGTCGGCCATGGCCATTTTCATCCCGGTGGCCCTTTCCGTGGCCCAGAAAGCCGAACTCAACCGCAAACGCCTGCTGATGCCGCTGTCATGATGTTTTAAAACTGTTCAGGATGAATGAAGTCTTCGATTGTCATTTTGCATGTCTGCAGAGTGATCCTATTGGCCTACATGTTTAAAAGCAAGCAAGAGGCAAGGCCTAGGTCCCTCTCAGAGTGGGATTGGGTACTAACGGGTGCTTGATGTCTCGAACACCAATGTACACTGTACATTTTAATATTGCATTC
>JAERRP010000486.1 GCA_016735415.1 Desulfobacterales bacterium
CGGAACGAATTCCCGGTGAGGCCGGGCCACCGGGTCAGTGCACCGATCCCAGTGCAAATTTGAATGCGGATGCAGACTTCGACGGCGATAACGCTGTGAACATTAATGACTTTAATATTTTTAGAAGTCGTTGGTTGCAGACGGCACCGTTCAATTAATCAGCAGAATCCTACTAAGGGTGTGGCCGTCCGTCAGGGCGGCCTGCCTTCGACGATATCGATTAAAAATAGACAACAGGAGGGGGGTGATCTGAAAATAATAGCCATCTGAAGAAATATAGAAATTGAGTTTTTAAATGAATTGAAAGGAGAGCAAAGTCAATGAAACGACTGGCTATTTTACTGACGTTAGCCGTCATGCTGGCCTTCGCACCTGCTGCGGGCGCGGCCGTGGCGACGTTCGAAGATGTCTATATGACCGTCCCGCCGGCGACCACCTATACCGGTCCCGGCGGCGGTCAGTACTACAACGGCAGTGACAGCGCAGGCGGTTTCCAGAGTTCGGATTACTGGTTCACCAACAATTACAATACCACCTACGGCTCCTGGGACGGATGGGCCTATTCCAATACGACCGATACCACTACCGCCGGTTACACCAACCAGTTCAGCGCCATCACCGGCGGCGGGGCGGACGGTTCCGCCAACTATGGCGTTTCCTACTATTCCACCTGCGAGGGAAATCACACCCAAGTCCTCTTTGGGTTCGCTTCGGGGAATTACGCCCAGGCGGTTGACGGATTTTTCGTCACCAACACGACCTATGCCTATGATTCCATGGTGAACGGGGATTCATTTGCCAAGAAGTTCGGTGGTGCCGACGGCACCGATCCAGACTGGTTCCGACTGACCGCTTACGGCCTTAATGCCAGCTACGACCGTAACGGCGGCAGCGTGGCGTTCTACCTGGCCGACTACCGCTTTGACACTTCTGACGACGACTATATTGTCACCAATTGGACCTGGCTGGACCTGACCGCTCTCGATATCGTTTACGGGCTGGAGTTCGATTTGAGCTCATCGGATAACGGTGCCTATGGCATGAACACGCCGGCTTATTTCGCCATGGACAACCTGGAGGCCAACCCGGTGCCGGTGCCGGCTGCCGTCTGGCTGTTGGGCTCCGGCCTGATCGGACTAGTGGGCATTCGCCGGCGGAAAGCCTGAGCCGGTGCGAAAAGAAGCCGCCGTGTATGGGAGGGTAGCGCAAAAAATTTTCACAAATTTGTGCCAATCAAGCGCAAGAAAGTGAAAGCCAAATCATGTCGCTAAGGCCTATAGTAAGAATGCTTTACTTTTATACGGTTATCCCCTCACCCTGCTAATGCCAGGCTTCTGAAAGGAGTAAGATCATGAACCGAAGACGTATAACTTGGTCACGCCGGGCCATCATTGCGGCACTGCTGGGCGCCATATTCATGGTGCTTCCCTTGTCGACGGTGTCGGCCCAGGATTTCAGTGATTACGGCAACTATAACGTCAGCCACATCGTACTGCCGGAAGTCATGGGGGGGTGGTTCGACGCGGCCGACTTCTTTCCCGGTGAAGACGGCAGTGGAAGTCCTGTCTCTGCCACCATTGGTTCCTATGAGGTCGCCGGACGTCTGGTTGTGGCCAACTACCAGACGATCTATTTACAGAAGAATTACGGTGCGGGCTGCCAGGTGGGAGGCTGGACTGTCGGTCAGGACGACCTGATCGGTACGAATCCCGACCAGCATATCCTGCCCGGCGGCAACGATAACTTTATCCCGGTGGCCACGGTCATGCCGGTCAATGGGTACCCGGTGGGGTCGGGATCCATGGACCCGTCCTTTATCAAGATCTCCCCCGACGGCGACAGGATTGCCCTGGGGATGGGATGGGGGCAACCCCTGCTGGTCATCGATGTCAGCGTGCTCGATCCTTCCAGTCCGCCCCTTCTTAACGGTGGCGACGGCTACACGCCGATTGCCGGTGTCAAAATCTGGTCCTCGCCCTCGGTGCAGTACTACGACGCCGAGTGGGTGGACAACAACCGCCTGGCCATGAACGCGGACTACGGCTGGGATCCCGGCTCCCAGACCGGCAGCGGCAGTCAGGTGGATATTCTGGATGTCACCAATGAAGCCAACACCCGGGTTACCATTGTCAGCAACATCGGGGTGGGATCCACCGGCGGGGCCTCGGCCGACGTAACCATTGACCAGGACGGGCACATCATCACCGGCAATGGGTATGACTACGGCGACAACTCCCATACCGGCGAGCTGATGATGTTTGACAGTGGCGATTGGGAATCAGCGTACAACAACGGCACGCCCCTGGATTATCAATCGCAGGGGTTCTTGCTGGCCCACAACGTCCTCAGTGCGGCCCAGCTCGGTGTGGACAAGGACAACAACCTGCACGTGGGCGGCGGCAGCTGGCTGGGGGCCATGGGCGCTGAGTTGGGCTATGCGGCCATCATCCATGCCGCCGTGCTGGCCAATGTGATCGGCGGCGGATCTCCCGTGAATGAATCCGCTTCGGGCGAGTACCGCGAACTGGCCCCCGATCCCAATGCCGACGACAGCGCCACCATGGTGCTCTACAATCCCTGGGCCGAAGGGCTGGCCGTGGTCTGGAATCCCAACGGCGGCTACGGGATGCCGGGCAGCGATCTGTGGGGTATCGGCGTGCGCCCGATCATGATGACCTACTACGGTGCAACGCCGCCGGATGCCGATGCCGACGGTATCCCCGACGGCAGCGACAATGCCTACCTGACGCCCAACCCGGGCCAGGAAGATAGCGACGGGGACGGCTGGGCTAATGCGGCCGATGCCGATTTCGACAACAATAATATTGTCAATGTTAACGACTTCAACCAGTTGCGCGGCAATTGGTTGAATAATGATCCCACCGGTGTAACGGATATGAACAGCGATGGTATTGTGAATGTCAATGACTTCAATGCTTTTCGAAGTCGTTGGTTGCAGCCGGCACCTTACTACTAAAACCACCCATGGAATGATTAAACTTAACACAAGGGCATCAATGGAATGGAGGAATCATGAAAAAGTTTACTTTTGTCTTATTGGCCATGATTTTGGTTTTGGGCATCTGCGCCCCGGCGCATGCCTGGTTCTTTGCGATCGATAATGCTGACAATGATTTAACTTTTGATATTTGGTTTAACCCCGAAGGCGAATCTTTGGGGGTGGATAATTATCAGCTGGATTTTAAGTTTGATGCTAATGAAATTGCTTTTGATAGCTACAGCAACACGCCGCCATCGGGTTTAATAGGCGATCTTATGGGCCCTCCTATCATTGCAGAGGACAGCATCCAAAACTTCTTCGCCGGTACTTTTGGGTCCGGCCCGGTTTTGGATACCCTCACCCCTTTGGGAAGCCTGACTTTCGCGCTTTTGAATCCCGACACTTCGGTGCTGGATGGTCTGGACGACATTTGGTTCGATACTAGCTCCGAAAATGCGCTGGTTACATTCGCCACCGATCCCGTTAATGGGGTACCGGTGGTTGGTGTTGGCGGCAGTGGTCTGGATGTGGGAGCCCCGGTACCCTTACCTGCCGCGGTCTGGCTGCTCGGCTCCGGCCTGATCGGCCTGGTGGGTTTGCGGCGCAGGAACCGCTGACGCCACTCACACAAGGGAAAAGA
>JAERRP010000344.1 GCA_016735415.1 Desulfobacterales bacterium
CCTTGTTGGATGGTTCGGAGCGGAGACTGTCCGGGAATTCCACCGGTTCCATCATCTGGCCAATAAGTCCGTCACCCAGAATCATAACCGGATTGCGGTATTTTTCGGCCAGCGGGAATGCTGCCATCACCATTTCGGCCGCCTCCTGCACGCTGGCCGGGGCCATCACGAGAAGGCGGTAATCCCCGTGCCCGCCGCCTTTGGTGGCCTGGAAATAATCGCCCTGGGACGGCAGGATACCGCCCAGACCGGGGCCGCCCCGCATGATGTTGACGAAAACGGCCGGACACTGGGCGCAGGTAATGTAGCTCAGGGCCTCGCTCATCAGGCTGATGCCGGGACTGGAGCTCGTTGTAAAAACACGTTCACCGCACCCGGAGGCCCCGAAAATCATGTAGCCCACCGCCACTTCGCTTTCGCCCTGAAGAAAGACGCCGCCCACCTCCGGCATGCGCTTCGCCAGGTATTCGGCCACTTCCGACTGGGGCGTGATCGGATAGGCAAAATAATTCAAACAGCCCGCACGGATGGCGGCCTCGCCGATGGCCTCGTTGCCCTTCATGAGGACTTTTCCCATGTTACCTCCTGGTTTGCTTCCATCCACCCGGGGTGCCGGCTACTGTATTCCAGCGGGCGCCCACCACAGGAGAAGTCAATTCACTTCGCCTTTGCGGTGCTCCGCAGAAACGGCCCGCCACAGCAGGGTCGTTTGCAGGAGCGCCGGTCAGCTGTCGGGGATGGAGCCTTTAATTTATCAGGCCGCGGAACGATCCGCATTTTCCGTTATGACGATGGCCACGTCGGGGCACATGACACAGCACATCGCACAATAGATACAATCTTCCGGACGGGCCTGGAATACTGGAAAGTATCCCTTGGTGTTTACTTCCCGTGACAGCTCCAGTACGTTCTTGGGACAGACCGCCACGCACAGGCCGCAGCCTTTGCAGCGGTCCTTGTCGATGATATGGGTATACGCCATATGAAACCCTCCTGATTCGATGCGGTCCCTCCTCGGGTCCCCGCTCCGAAGGCGACGATGCCCGCTGAGCGTTTCAGATCGCCGCCAGCGGATCGGATTGCTTCCAGGGTGGCACGAGCTGCCGACGGATGGCCAGAACCGGACAGTCCGTCACCGTTTGAGACACCGCTGCCGACAAAGCTTGCGGGGCCGTGATGAAAACCAGGGGCAAGCCGCTGGCCTCGGCCAGACGCCGGCCGAAACGGTGACCCGCCACGATGGTCTCCATCGTGGTTTCGTCCATAAGATGCGCATTGACGATCCAGCCTCCGACAGGCAAACGGGCTGCAGACGCAATCGCGGTCTGGATTTGCAGACAGCCCTCCACCGTTTCCGTATGGGGCCGGAAAGGGTTGACGACCTGCAGCATCCGAACATCCTGGCCCTTAAACGCATCCGCCAGAGCTGCAAGCACCATCGCTCCAGCGTCATCGCCGCCGACATCCAGGATGGTCACCGGGCTGGGATCGCGGATCAATCCGGCGATGGCAGGGCTCAATACGGGCAGATCGGCATGCAGATAGGCCGCCGGTGGCAAAACCAGGCCGATCCCCCGGGATTGCAATTGATGCCGTGCTTCCCGCGTTCGGAAATAGGGGTTGACCAGATCGAGATCGGCAATCCGGACATCAACCCCGGCGTGCCTGCGTTCCAGTGCCAGATTGATGGACACTTCGGTTTTGCCGCTGCCATAATCGCCGACAATGACAGCAATACCGTTAATCTCGATTCTCAATTCACCCCCATCAGCGGTGTCGACCGAGGCGGGGATCGAGAAAACCGCAAACAACGCTTCGGGACGACGATGGAATTGACGACGTTGTTGTGTATTGATTCTGGCAGGTTTTGTCAAGACGCATGAGGGGCCACAGAAATTCCGGGCGATTGACCGTCCATCGTCCGCAAACCAGCATATCCGGCGCCGCCGGCCCCGGTTTCATGCATTTGAAAAAATAGCCAATGTTCGCTATGAGGGCGAAGCGCCCCCTGCCGCCACAAACCGATAGGGCCGGAGGGCCAAACCTTAAACACCGTGCGGCAACCCCATGCCCACTGTTTCAACCGGACTTGAGCAGCTTCTGCGACATTCCCACCCCTGGATCAAGGGGCAACGTCTGGGACTGCTGTGCAACCCGGCTTCCATCGACCACCAGATTATCCATGCCCGTGACTGCATCAGGCAGCGTTTCCCCGGTCAGTTGAAAGCGCTGTATTCCCCCCAGCATGGCTTTTTTGCCGAAAAGCAGGACAATATGGTGGAATCCGACCATCTTACGGATGCCGTGACCGGGTTACCGGTTTACAGCCTTTATGGCCAAACCCGGATTCCCACCGCGGACATGCTGGCGCCCATCGACGTGCTGCTGATCGACCTGCAGGATGTCGGCACGCGGGTCTACACTTTCGTCTATACCCTGTCCTATTGCCTGGAGGCGGCCCGGGACTGCGGTCGACGTGTGCTGGTGCTGGACCGCCCCAACCCCATCAACGGCCGCCAGCTTGAAGGCAACCTGCTCAAACCGCATTGGGCCTCATTCGTAGGTCGCTATGCCCTGCCCATGCGCCACGGTATGACCATCGCTGAGTTGGCCCGCTTCTTCAACGATCATTTCGGCATCGGCAGCCAGCTCGATGTGGTGGCCATGCGGGGATGGCGGCGCGGCATGTGGTTCCGTGATACCGGGCTTCCCTGGGTGCCGCCCTCCCCCAACATGCCGACCCCTGATACCGCCATGGTCTACCCGGGACAGGTTGTCTGGGAGGGCACCAATCTTTCCGAAGGCCGCGGCACGGCCCAGCCCTTCGAAATGTGCGGGGCGCCTTACCTGGATATCACGAAGATCGGGGCGGTCCTGCATGCGGAAGAACTGCCGGGAGTCGTCCTGCGGCCCTGTATCTTCGAGCCGACCTCCGGTAAACATGCCCGGCAGCCCTGCCGGGGCTTTCAAATTCACGTCACCGACCGTGATCGATACCGGCCCTATCTCACCACCCTGAAACTATTGCAGGCCATCCTTCGATGCCACCCGGACCATTTCGAATGGAAACCACCACCGTATGAATATGAATTTGAAAAACAGCCCATCGATCTGATTCTGGGTGACGCCGACATCCGCCGGCGGATTGAGCGATTCGAAAACCTGGAGACGCTTGCACATGAATGGCAGGAGGAACTCCGCGCCTTCAGGCACACATGCGAGCCCAGCCTCATCTACACCGATCATTGAACCAGAACGCAGTGGGCCTGGGGGTCACGGTGGCCGATGGGCAGGCATGGCTGTGGTTCACTTGCGCCGCAAAGAAACTTAGGGTTCGCTGCAGGCGCCGGGTCTGGCCAATCTTACCGGGCGCTTGCGGATGAACACATGCGGGGAAGGGAAGGGTAAAAAGGCCCTGTATTTCAAGCATACAGGGCCTTATCACGGTAACGTCAACTATGCTTTTTTCAGGCCATCGATTTCCTGCTTGAGATCATCGATTTCCTTCTTGTACTGCTCGACATCATCGTCGGACCCGATCGGGCTGCCGATGGAATCGTCTTTTTTCCATGTGTCTTTCAGTTCGTCAAATCCCAGGTAAATTGCCAAACCGCCCCCAAGAAGCAGCATCAGGGGAATGGCGCCGGCCAGAAGCGTCATGAAAGGTGACCACCACACTACCAGCCCTATCAAACCTAGAACAGCGGCTGCCGCCCCACCAACTAAAGTTTTCATATGAAATTGTCCTCCTTGTAAAAAAGTTAATCCGAACTAGATTTTTATCTGGGATTATTGCCCCTTATACAATAATGTTCCTCAACCGCCGGGGATCGAAGGCCCCCGTTGATTTAATCTGAATCGGGATTTAAGCCGGCAATTCGGTATGCCCGCATCAGGCGAGCACTGATGTTAGAAGATCAAACCGTCGTTGGCAAGCATTAAAATTGTGCTCCGCATAACATACCCGTTTTTTTTTCTCAAGATTATTTTTTGGCCCCCAATGGCCGGACAAGGATTGCACCGACAGGCCCTGCGAGGCCGCCCCCGGGAATGCACCCTCTGATCGACGATGGCTTTCAGCGCCCCCGCCCACATTTGTTCCCCATGGGCAGGAACATCGCGGGACCCGGATTGTGATTGCATCATCCCTGTCATTCTGGTAGCTTAACGTTCTTCAAAGAGCGCACCGACCGTGAGCCGTCGGGTCAATCGCCATTGACACCCCCCGAAAACGGGCAACGGTCATCAGAAGGGCCATACCGTCCTTTCCGCCCGTACAGGATCAATCATGGTTATGTTCCACAACCCCAAATGGAAGCGCATCAAAGCGTTCATCGACCGCCTGATTCAAAGCCTTCTCAAAGGAACGTACCATCATTATGCCTGTTATCTGCCGCCCAACCCCGGCCGGCTGGTTTCTCACCTGCAAAAGCTCTTTTATCGCGGCATCACCCTGGCGCCCAGCCAGATTGCCGTCCTGAAGCCGTTGCCGCGCAATGCGGTTTTGATCTGCGTTACCAAACGCAAAAGCCTTTTCCAATGGCTTTTCTATCACGCCCGTTACCGGGACAAACACATCCCGGCACCCACGCTGGCGTTCGATTATACCGTTTTTCTCTACCAGCCGCTGTCACGCATTTTCCGAATGCTCCTGGCCCGACTGGACTATTTCTGCCGTCATTTTTCTTTTCCCGACCCTTACTCTGCCGGCTACTACCAGGACATGCTTTCCAGAGGGGAAACCGCCTTTTTATCTTTGGTGGAACCCGGTGGTTTCTACCGCCGCTTCGTAAAGCAAAAGACGGACCCGATTCAGTTCCTGCTGGACTTTCAGAGCGGAACCGACCGCCCCGTCTATCTTGTCCCCCATCTGATGATCTTCGAAAAGGATCCTGAAAAATCCAACCCGTCCCTCTGGAGCCTTTTGTTCGGGCCGGAAAAAGCCCTGGGTTTTGTCCGGCGCCTGGCCACCCTCGTGAAAAAACCCGGCCGCACCTTTGTCGAGCTCAGCACCCCGGTCGATCTGACGACCTTTATGCAGCATCCCGAAGTTCGCGATCGCCGTCGCGCTTACCAGGCACTACTGCTGCGGCGCAATCTCCTGCGCCAGATCAACCGGCATCGCCAGAGCATACTGGGCCCGATACTGAAAAACCGCCTCGAACTGAAGGAGTCGGTATTGACCGGATCCCGGCTCCAGGACTTTATCCGCGAGCAGGCCCAGAGTGAAAACCAACCCATCACCAAGCTGCATAAGAAGGCCGAGGATTACTTCGAAGAAATCGCGGCGGATTACCGCATCAGCATGATTAAAATCTGTGAAAAGGTGCTGACATGGATCATCAATACCATGTTCGACGGGTTCATTGTCGACAATGAAGGCCTGGATCGTTTGAAGACCATGTCCCAGAGGGGTCCTCTCGTTCTCCTTCCCTGCCATAAGAGCCATATCGACTATCTGATGCTTTCCTACGTGATGTATTCCAACAACATGCCCTGTCCGCACATTGTGGCCGGCAAGAACCTGTCCTTCTGGCCGATAGGGACCATTTTCAGGCGTTCGGGGGCTTTTTTCATGCGGCGCACCTTCAAGGGGCAACCGCTTTACGCCGCGGTATTTGCGGCCTATGTCCACAAGTTGCTCCAGGAGGGCTTCAATATCGAAGTCTTTATCGAACGCGGGCGCAGACGTACCGGCAAATTGCTCTCCCCCAAAACCGGCCTGCTTTCCATCCTGCTGGAGGCCTATCAAAAAGGGGCCTGCGATGACCTGATCCTTGCGCCTATTTTTATGGGTTACGACAAAGTCCCCGAAGAAAAAGCCTATCTGCACGAACTGGAGGGCGGCAAAAAAGAACCCGAGAGTCTGATGCAGGTCATCAGGGCGCGCAAGATGCTCCAGAAGCGTTTCGGCAAGATTTACATCGAATTTCACGATCCCATATCATTGCGGGGCCTGCTGCGGAAAAACGATCTGGAGCTGGAAAGCATGACGCATGACGAAATCAGCGCTTTCTGCCGCAATATCGCCCACCGGTCCATCCATGCCATCAACCGCGTGGCGGTTATCACCCCGCATGCGGTGACGGCGGCCGCCCTGCTCAATTATCCCGCCCCGGGCATCACGCTACCAATGCTCCTGGACACCGTCGATACCTACCTCAACCATCTCCAGTTTCATGACGTCAAACTGGCCGATACCCTTCTCGTGGACCCGGCCCATGCCATCGAACAGGTCTTCAATATTTATATCCAACGCAAATTCATCGAACCCCTTGATAAAAGTGCGATGGATGCCGAAAACCCACCGCGGTTTCGCATCAACAGCGAAAAACGCCCCAGTCTGGAGTACTATAAAAACAATTGTGTGGCCTGCTTCGTTCCGGCGACTTTTACGGCCCTGGCGATAATCGCAGGTGACGCCTTTCAATTTTCCACCACGGACCTGCACCGCTGCTACCGTTTTCTACAGGATCTCTTAAAATATGAATTCTCCTACGACCTGGAAAACCCCCCGGAATGGCATGTGCGTAAAAATATCAAGGCTTTTATCAACGACGCCATTTTGATACCGCACCCCAACCTGCCGGACACCTATAACATCACTTCGGCCGGATTCCGCCGACTCAAACTCTTCTCCAGTTTCCTGCGCTCATACTTCGAATCCTACTGGATTACCCTGAATCAACTGATGCACCAGAAACCCGGCGAAATCGCTATTAAGGATCAATTGAAAAAAATCGCCGCGCAGGGGGCCCGCATGGCCAAAAGCGGTGAAATCGAGCGAAATGAAGCCCTTTCACGCGTCAATTTCAAGAATGCCCTGGCGTTTTTCAACAGCCGGGGCATCCACTGCCTGGAGGACGAAACGGCGATCGCGCAATACCGCGAACCGTTGCAGCGTTATCTGGATTTTCTGCGCTGAAGCAATGAAAGCACTTGTTCTAGCCGCCGGCCTGGGCACCCGCTTACGGCCCTACACCGAACAGACCCCCAAACCGCTCTTCACCCTCGACCGCCGCCCCCTGCTGGAGCGGGTCATCCAACGCTTAATTACGGCCGGGGCGCAGACGGTGGTGGTCAATACCCACCACCAGGCCGAACAGATTCGTGCTTTTTTGTCGACCTGCGTTTTTCCGGCCGACATCATCGTACGACACGAAGCAGCGATTCTCGGTACCGGCGGGGCCATCCGCAATACGGCCGATGTGTGGGGAACGCACCCCTTCATGGTGGTCAACAGCGATATTGTAACCGATATCGATTTTGCATCCGTCTACCGATTTCACGCCGATCACCCCCACCCTGTTACCCTGGTCCTGTGCCACAATCCGGCGTTCAACACCGTGAGCGTGGATGCCGGCGATTTTGTTCGGGATTTCACGGGTTCGCAAAGGAATGACCTTGAAGACTTGCGACGGCTGACCTTTACCGGCATTCAGGTACTGGACCCGACCGTGATCGATTTTATCCCCGCACGGGGATTTGCCCATAGCATCGACGCCTTTAAAACCATGCGGCAGGCCGGATTCAAGATCAAGGCCTATGTGGCCACCGACGCCTACTGGTCCGACCTGGGATCACCCGAACGCTACCGGGCGGCGGCCCGGAAAATGATGGCCGAAGCCGTTTTCCGTGAGTTGGGGCCTGAAGAAGATCGTACCCGAATTAAATGGGAAGCCCTGGCGGGCGACGGATCAGACCGCCGCTGGTACCGCCTGTGCAAGGAGGGATATTCGGTTGTCATGGTCGACCACGGCATTCGGAAGGGATCGAGGCCGGACGAGGCCGACGCCTTTGTTCAGATCGGCCGGCATCTTCATCGCCAGGGGTTGCCGGTGCCGAACATCTTTCGGGACGACCCCTTTGCCGGCCTGGTATTTATGGAGGACCTGGGCGACCTCCATCTGCAAACCCATGTCGGCCGGCTGTCATCCCCGATAGAAATCCTGGCGCTCTACCGGGAAATAATCGATTTGCTCATTCGGTTGTCGGTATCGGGCGGAACCGGTTTTGATCCGGATTGGACCTGGCAGACCACCCGCTACGACCGCAAAGTGATTGTCGAAAAAGAATGTCGCTACTTCATCGAAGCATTTGTCCAGGGTTATTGCGGACAGACGATGGCCTTCGAACGGATCGAAGCGGAAAGCCACCGTCTGGCCGACGGCATTCTGGCCGAAACGGCAATCGGCTTCATGCACCGGGACTTCCAGTCGCGCAACATCCTGATATCCGCAGGCCGGCCTTATATCATCGATTTTCAGGGCGGACGCCTGGGACCGGTGCATTATGATCTGGCATCCCTGCTCATCGACCCTTACGTTGCCCTGCCAAGGGAAATGCGCGAAACGCTTCTTAAGTATTTCGTTGCACGCTACCAAGACCAGACCCGGACGCCTGCGAGCGAGATCGAGGCGACCTATCGTCTCTGCGCCCTCGCCCGCAATCTGCAAATCCTGGGGGCTTTTGGATATCTGGTCAAAAAGAAGGGCAAAACTTATTTTGCGGATTATGTTCCGAGCGCTATTGAAAGCCTGAGAACGAATCTGAACGAAGTCAAAACCCTTTCGTTCCCGCAGTTGCAGGGCATCGCCGCAACGCTGGCCCGGCAATACCGAACGGGTTGGCCGAATCCGTAAAGGGGCCGTCCCGAGCTCACCGGAAGACGCGCGGCATCGCGCCGACGGTGCCTGGCGTGACCGCCAAACCCTGTCCGCAACGCGGTGAATCGCCGCTGCGCCGGTCAGGCCTTGGCAACGACGTCGTAGG
>JAERRP010000245.1 GCA_016735415.1 Desulfobacterales bacterium
ATATTATAACTTTCAAAACACCCATTCGTCGCTGGCGTGACGACAATGCGCACGGCGCAAGGAGGCGGCATGAAAACCTGTTCGCAAATCGATATCATCCGGCGCACCCTGCTGATCGTTCTGGCACTCATGGTCCCCTTCACCGCTGCGGCCGAACCACCGGCGGATATGGGGGGGTGGGAAATCGACAGCCCTTACAATAAACTCTATGACGCCCGCGAGCTGGACTCCTTCAAGGGCATTGTTAAAAAAATCTACACAGCAGTCCCCATGCCCGGGATGTCCCCGGCCACCGTCCTGGTGGTGGCGGAATCCAAAGAAGACCTCAATGTGGTCCATGTTTGCCCGGAATGGTTTGCCGGGCCCGGGGATATCGGGTTACGCCGCGGCGACCGGGTTAAAATCAAAGGTGTCTGGGCGGAAATCGACGGGGAGTTCATTTTCATGGCCTCCAAAGTGAAAAAGGGCGATTATTTCGATTTCAAAGTCCGCATCACCAAAGACGGAACGCCGTTCTGGACCCTCTCTCCCGAAGAGCAGGAGAAAAATCGTAACTAGTGCCCGTCCATAAATGAGGATTTTTGTGTAAGATCAAGGCCTGCGAAAAAAATAACCACAGGCATATCGTTGATATTCCGAGGATTATTTTTTGAGCAGAACGCAGATATTGGGCAAAAAGACCATTTATGGATGGGCACTAATTTGATGAACCCGTAAAAAGTCCTGATTCCAAATATTGACCACATCATATAGGATAGCTATTATTGCTGTACCACAACATGTAGCGGTTGAAATATTTTCTAAAGACTTTTTACGAGTCCATCTAATTTAGGCGCTGCGGAAAATTAGCTTGTATCCATCCATAGATAGCATCTTTCGGCCCAGGCCGGCGTTCCCGCCTTGGCTGAACCGCTGTCGAACGCGGACGCCGCCGGGATTGCAAGGAGGTCCCGGGGAATCCATACCCATCCTTCCCCCCGTCGAACCGCAGCGATCCATTCAGACACGATACGTGCCCCTTCAGGCAGAAGGGCGGTCTCATCTGCCAAAATAGACCGCTCCAAAATGGCATACCCCGAATAACCCATTGCCATTTATGTCAATTCCAAACCAACCGTTCCAATTTGGAATATCCTCAAGGCGGCCGACAGCCCGCCAATACCGTCCGGCCAAGCCTGTAATCATTCGGTAACTATTTGATTTCTTGAATATTTGTTAATTTCCCCAGTCCACCGCGGCAAACTGGCATAATGGTTGCTGGAATCAGACAACGGACAACGCCCGCAGTCGCGAAGCGATGCGAATGGCCGTGCCCTGATATCCCCGGCCGGGACGGCTCCCATCCAACCCCATACGCGATTTCGGATCTGGTCCGGCTATTTTCAAGACGGAACACGCCTTTTGCGATTCACGTCACATCCCTCAACGGGGAGGAGCAACACATGAGCGAACCTGCCCTTGAATTCAACCCCGGCCCCACAAAATCATTTCTGGACGAAGTGGTCGAGCGTTCCGGCCAACCGCTGACCGCCTGCTATCAGTGCCGCCGATGTGCCGCCGGATGCAGCGTCGGCAACGAAACCGACAACCTGACACCCAACATCCTGATTCGCATGGTGGTGCTGGGGGATCGGGTCCGTGACCTGAACAACGCCCTGGTCTGGAAATGCGTGTCCTGCTACACCTGCGGGACCCGCTGCCCCAACGACATCCAGACCGCCCGCATCACGGAAACCCTTAAAACAATGGGCAAAGCCGAACACCTCCAGCCGCTCGAACCCAAAATTGCCGATTTCCACGACGCCTTTGTCCAATCGGGACTGCGCTGGGGGCGGGTGAACGAAGTCGAATTCATGGGTGCCTACGAAATGAAGTTCGCCCTGCGTAAAATCAGGGAAAAAGACTACGGGGCCATTTTCGACGAATTGAAGACCCAGGCGCGGCTCGGCATGGGAATGACGCGGCGCAAACGGATTCATTTCGGTTTCCTGATGGCCAAAGGACGCAATGAAATCAAAGCATTGCAACGCAAATCCAAGCACCGGGCGCGCCTTTAAGGTCCCCAGAAGATGAGGTCTGCCATGCAATTAGCCTACTATCCCGGCTGTTCCCTGCAGCAGTCATCCGCACTTTACGATGTCCAGAGCCGCCGGATCTTCGCCGAACTGGGCGCCGAGTTGACCGAAATTGAAGATTGGAATTGCTGCGGCGCCACGTCGGCCGGCAAGGTCGACGACTTCATGGCCGTTGCCATGCCGGCCCGCAATATCGGCATCGCCGAGCAGGCCGGCTTTGCCGAAATCGGGGGTGCCTGCTCGGCCTGCTATTCACGGAGCCTGGTGGCTCGGCAGCGGACGGGGGTAGATG
>JAERRP010000211.1 GCA_016735415.1 Desulfobacterales bacterium
ACGGCATCAACGACATGAGCTACACCGTGGAGTACCTGCCCGAATCCTACAACGATACTCCGGTAGCCTGGGATGACGCCGCCTGGGAAACCGATGCCGCATCCGCGGTGCATGACGCGTTGGGTGTCACTAATGCCGACTGGCGCAAATTCGAAGTCGGCCCGGGCACCATGCCCAAAGTGCGTTGGGTGCGGGTGCGCCTGGACGTGGAGGACAGCGCGATGATGGCCAGCCATGCGAATGGTCCCTACCTGGGCAGTTTTGACCAGCTCTGCCTGCAGCTCGAAGCATTCGTGGCCGGGGATCTGATAACCAATGCGAGTTTCGAGGACCTCGACGAGAATGACAAGCCCGTCGATTGGTACCCGGATCCGAACGATGGCGAGCTTACCATTTTGACAGAGCCGGTATATGCTTACGATGGTTCCATTGTTCAGGGCAAGGTCGACGTCGGCACGGGCACCACCGGCCGGATTTACCAGGTAATCGACTTGGCCGACAGAATCCCCGGCTGGACGGGCATCAACCCTGAGGGCGGTGCCGTGGTTGAAAACCAATTCATCCAGATCGCCCTCAACGCGCATGTGGTCAATATCGGCGGCACCAGCGTGAAAGTCGGGTTGGCGTATTTGCCTTACAGCTATAATGCGGTGGACGGCATCGCCTGGGATGATCCGGCCTGGCAGCCCCGCGATTGGACCTCCGACGGCAGCGCATTTACCAACAACGGCGGGGATGCCATCGACTTGGGAGCGGTTATCGAGGACACCACTGTTACCGATCCGTACGTCGAGCTCTGGCGCGACGCCAGTTATGATGGATGGCTGCCCCGGGTGCGCTGGGTGCGGCTGTGTATCGAACTGGATGCCGCCGATACCGACGGCACCATGGCGATTGTGGCTATCGACGCCCTCGATCTTTCTGCCTCCTGCACCCAATGGGGGCCTTATTCGGGCTTTGGAAATCTACCGGAAGCGACCTTTCCGGAAAATCCCGATGCGCCGGACAAGGCCATCCCGGCCTGGGTGGGACCGGAGGGTGACGGCATTTCCGGCGGCTACACCGGCCAGACCCAGCGCAACTACGTCAACCCGGCCTTTGCCGGCTTTGCCGACGCCGTGGCCGATTACAGCCCTTCCGGCCAGAATATTTACAACGAGGCCTTCATGGAACCGCTGGCCATCACCGGCAGCCCCTGGAACGACGCGGGCTGGAACTATGTGATCGTGACCATGGGGGATATGGACATCCCCATGCTGGCCGACTACTTCGGCCCGGCGCCCACCGGCGACAGCCATCCCGGGGGGATCACAGCCAGCTTTAACGAATGTCCCATCATCAATGGACCCGGTCCCGATTTTGCCACCTTTGAAAACGGCTTCTCCGCGGGTTGGACCACGCCCCAGATTTTCGCCGAGTTGGCTTATGTGGAGGTTTCCTCCAACGGAACGGACTTCATCCGCTTCCCCACTCATTCCCTGACGCCCAAGTGGCCCGGCTCTTACGGCTGCATTCTCGCCTCGGGGGTCTTCGGCATGACCGGCAAACACATCAACGCTTACGGCGACCAGTGGGGCACGCCTTTCGACCTGGACTGGATCGCCGACCACCCGCTGGTGCTGGATGGCACCGTGGACCTGAACGACATCCGCTACGTGCGTCAGGTGGACATTCCCGGCGGTGGACCGGCGGACGCCCGGGGTCTTTACACCGGCTTTTTCCATGACAGCCACGGCAACGTAATCTTCGATTCCTGGGTCACCTGGGGATCGGGCGGGGCCGATCTCGACGCCGTTGCCGTGCTCAACACTTCGGCAGCGGACAGCGACGGCGACCATATCGTCGACTACTGGGACAACTGCAGTCAAACCAGCAACGACAACCAGTACGACACGGATCAGGACGGCTACGGGAATAGATGTGACTGTGATCTGAACAATGATGACCAGGTCAACATCAACGATTTCAACCTAGTGAGAGCGGCATGGCTTTCTCACGGTCCGGAACGAATTCCGGGTGAGCCGGGCCAACCGGATCAGTACACCGATCCCAGTGAAAATTGGAATGCGGATGCAGACTTCGACGGCGATAACGCTGTGAACATTAATGACTTTAATATTTTGAGAAGTCGTTGGTTGCAGACGGCACCGTTCAATTAACCGGTGAGATCCTCCAGAGGGAGTGGTCACCCGCAAGGGTGATCCGCTTCCTCTGGTTTAGAGTAGGAATAGAATACAGGAAGGGGGTGATTCTTAAATACTATCCACCTGAAAAAATATTGAAATTGAATTTTCAAATGAATTGAATTGAAAGGAGAGCAAAATCAATGAAACGACTGGCTATTTTACTGACGTTGGCCGTCATGCTGGCCTTAGCACCTGCTGCGGGCGCGGCCGTGGCGACGTTCGAAGATGTCTATATGACCGTCCCGCCGGCGACCACCTATACCGGTCCCGGC
>JAERRP010000838.1 GCA_016735415.1 Desulfobacterales bacterium
CAGTTGACGAAAACTCGTCCCGCAAAACGTAGCGCCTCCGGGCCGCATCGGCCTCGGCCTTGAAATGGTCGGCCACCGTACTGGTGTCCCGGGCGGCATTCTGAATGGCGTTGATGATCTGGTTGACACTGACCTTTTCACCGGTGATATTTGTCATGCCGCGGCCCTTGCGCAAAAAGACGATCTGGGGCGTATCGTTGTAGCGGCCGGTCACACGGATGACATCATTGATGTCGTAGCGGTAAAGACCGCCGCTGGTGGTGATGAAGATATAGTAATCCCGGCCTTCTTCGATCTCCGCCACGCTCAGGAAGGGCCAGTTCGCGGGCTGGTCGCGCCGGGCTTCCAGATCTTCCACCGGGACGAATTCGAAGAAATTGGTGGCGATGGTCAGAACACCGCTGCTGCCTTCGTCCGACAGGGGCACCGAGGCCCGGGCCTCGCTGGAGAGATACCCCCAATCACGCACCGGCACCGGCCGGGCGCCCTCGGGATCAAACCAGCCCGGGAACTTTTCCAGATAGTGTCCGACGGTGCCCCCTTTCCAGCAGCCGATCAGGCTCAGGCGCGGCCAGTAGTCGGCCGGAAGCAGGCGGCCCTGGCGCCGGCCGCGAAACTGCTCCAGTTCCCGGGCCCGGGCCGGGTTGGGTTTGAGCGTTCGGCTGATCGCGGCGCGAATGCGGGATTCGATCGGAAAATCGGCGGCCAGAGTGCCATCGTGAATATCTCCTATGATGCGTTCACCGTATTCGTCCGCCTTTTCGCACATCTTGAGGATGGACGAGGGGTTGGCGGTGGCCACAAAGCGCACGTCCTCGGCCAGGGCGATGCGCATGATGGTGTAATACTTGGCCCCGTAGTCCTCGATTTCGAAAGCGTCATAGGGGATGGCATAAGCGCGCCGGATTACCCCGGGCATGTTTTTGTACATGTGCCCGGAGGTGGAACCGTAGGGTAGGCCCTGCGGGGTACGGCCCTCGACGGCCGGTGACACCAGGGAGACGACTTTGCCGTCGAAGATGTCCGGGTGGGCCTGTTTGGCATGAAACGTCCAGGTGCGCATGACGTCGCTGTGTTCGCGGCCCTTGCAGGTGGGGGTTACCGGCACGTACTTGGGATCGCCGGTGGTGCCGCTGGTCTGGGCGAACATCACCGGCGCCTCCGCCGTGAAGATGTTGGGTACGCCGGCCACCAGACGATCCATGTCGCTTTTGATATCGTCGTAGCTAATGACGGGCACCTGCTTCTGATAATCCCCGATGGTCCGGATGCGGCCGAATCCGTAGCGGCGGCCGTAGTCCGTATCGGCATTTTTGCGCATCATGCCCAGCAGCTTGTCGGCCTGCACCTGCCGGGGATTGCGGGTGGCGGTTTCGAACCGGGCCGCGGATTTGCGTGTCATGAAATTGATCAGCCATCCGGCAAGGGACATGGGTTTATTTCTCCTGTTATTTTCGCGCTGCTTTCTCCCGAAAGGCGGGATGGGAAATACAGCCTGGATTTACTTTGGATATTGGATCGGTTGAATGAGTTCGCCGGCGCCGGCCCGATGGTTCGTTCGGGCTAAACGCAATTACAGTAACCAGTGAAGGGTCAGATTGCAACGGGAAATTCGGGGATGGGCGTCATCACCCCCGATATAAAGTTAGCCCGGTTGACCGCCCGACGGGGCCCCCTGTTTTTGGGGCGGGACTTGATAATAGGCGGGGATTATGTTGAAACAGCCTTCGAAGCTAGCGTATGCGTCTATTCCTGTTTCCCTCACGGGCACTTTGACCTGACGGACTGGCCCCTAACCGCCCCGGAAGACTGAAGCCATGGATCGTCCCCACTTGCGAACGCAATGGTTGCCCCCGCCGAGCCCCTTTCGATGCCTGGGCGGCGGGCTTATCCTGATGCTGGTCATCATCTTTCCAATCGGATGCCGGAGCCCTTCGGCCGTACCGCCGCAAGGGCCGGTCTTCTCGTCGCAAAGGGCCTGGGTGGACCAGATCCAGGCCCCGCCGGAACTGCGCCAGGCCATCACCCGCGGGCGTGAGATGCGCATTCCGGTGGCCGCGGCCGACGACATCGCGATGCGCGTTTACGGACCGGCGGGCGCCAAAACACCGGTTGTCATGACCCACGGCCTGCAGAGTCATTCCGGCTGGTTCGCCCAGTCGGCGGTCAGAGTGGCCGACCAGGGCCATCCGGTCTACGCCGTCGACCGGCGCGGCTCCGGGTTGAGGGAGGCCACGCGGGGCGACATGAAAACTTTCGACGAAATGATCGACGATCTCATAGTGGTGGCCGACTATATTTCGAAGCGCCACGGCGGCGGAAAAATCTTTCTGCTGGGGCACTGTTTCGGGGCCATACCGGCTGCCGCCTTTGCCATCCGCCACCCGGACCGGGTCGAGGGGCTTGTTCTGACCACCCCGGCCATCAACACCCGGACCGGCCTGCCCTTTTCGCAGACCCTCAAGATTTTTTTCACCCGATCCGGAAAGCGGGATTACCGGGTGCCGAGTCCGCTGAAACCGGAGGAGTTCACCGAGCTTGCGCCTTACGAGGCCTTTATCCGCAGCGATCCCCTGGCGTTGCAGGCCGCCAGTGGTGATTTCTACTTCCAGGTATACCGCGCCCGGCAGTTCATCAATGCCCATACCGACCGCCTCGTCATGCCGATCTATATGGCCCTGGCGGGCGAAGACCCGATCTGCGACAACCCGCGCAATATCCGCTTTTTCGAAAAACTGCCGGCCGACGATAAAATGCTGGTCATCTATGAAGACGCCCGTCATATTCTGGAATTCAGCCCGGAAAAAGAGCGTTTCCTGGCGGATCTCATTTTCTGGCTGGCCCGCGAAACCGACGACAGGGAGTAAGTATGCCGACCATCAGGGCCTTCGAACTATATGCCGTGGAATTTCCGTTCCGCAGGCCTTTCAAGCATGCCGCGGCCGAACGGCACTCCTCGTACAGCCTCCTGCTGAAATGCGTGACCGATTCCGGCGCGGCCGGTTTCGGTGAATGCCTGCCCCGGGAGTATGTCACGGGGGAATCGCGCGACGGGGTCTTTCAGCTGTTGGCGGAAGCCGTTCTACCCCGCCTGGTAGGCCGAACTTTCGCCTCCCTGGAAGAAGTCCGGAAGTTCCTGGAGGCCTGTGACGGTAAAGCCCCGCCGGACTGGGTGGCGCCCCGGGTGCCCCAGACCGCCGCCTGGGCGGCGGTGGATCTGGCCCTGCTGGATGCCTTCGGTCAGGCCCTGAAAACTCCCATACGCCTGAGGTCCACGGAAGAACTGCCGCCGGCATTCCGATACAGCGTGGTATCGTCGGCGACGCGGGGCTTGAAGGCCTGGAAATCGTTTGCGCTTTACCGGTTTTTCGGATTCCGGCAGGCCAAACTCAAAATCGAGAATGATTCGGCCGAGGAAACGGCCCGTCTGGCCCGCAAAATCATGGGCCGGCACTGCGATCTGCGGGTGGACGCCAACATGGCCTGGGATGTTTCCCAGGCCGTCGCCAGCATGCGGCGGCTGGCCCGGTACGGCATCCATTCATTCGAGCAGCCGCTGGCGGCCGACGATATCGACGGACTGGCGACGCTGGTCCGGGAAACCGGGCTGGGGGTAATGGTGGACGAAAGTCTCAACGACGCCGATTCCCTGGCCCGGCTCATCGACCGCCAGGCCCGCACGGCTATCAAAGCGCGCATTTCAAAATGCAGCGGTCTGGTGGCAACGTACAAACGCTGCCGCCAGGCGCTGGAAGCGGGGCTGACCGTCCAGGTGGGCGCCCAGGTGGGCGAGACCTCCCTGCTGTCGGCCGCACAGCTCATTCTAATTGCCGCCGTCCGAAAAGTGACCTACGGGGAAGGCTGCTTCGGACATCACCTGCTCCGGGAAGACCCCTTTGCGCCCCTCATCCAGTTCGGCCGGGGCGGCCGGCCACCGGCCCTGCCGGGCGGAACGGGTCTCGGTGTCCGTATTCAGGAAGACATCCTGGAGCGCTGGTGCGTTAAAACGCAGACCATTGGTTGAACCTTGAAGTCGGGAATCTGAACATGGTCTTGAAAAGGAAACGCAAAGACCGCCGCTGGTTGCGGCCGTGGGCCTGCTGGGGGCTCTGTCTGCTGGTTTTCGGCATCGGCGCCTGCCGACCGGCGACGATGAAGAAAGACGCTCAGGAACCCCGCCTCTTCAGCCAAACGCCCCTGCCGGGAGAATATCTGGAAAACGACCGCGGCGATGCCAATGTCATTCTCCCCGGCCGGCACTGGATGGGGGTGGTGGACGAGGGTGCCGGTTTAACGTTTGCCAGCTGGCGGATAACGGCCGGAACGCAGCGCTACTGCATCGTGGTGGTCTGCGATCCCCCCGGCGACCGCCTGATACTGCTGCCGTTGAACCACGACGAGACCCCCCTGACGGTTCTGGCCGACCCGCTCCGCCGGCAATATTACCAACAGCGCCTGGCGACCATCCGTCAGGGCGGACCCGCACAAAACTTCGAATCCGGCCTGCTGATTTCGGTCTCTCTGGAGGAGGCCATCGCGACAAAGCGCCTGGGGACGCCGCTACCGCGGCCACAGCGCGTGCTGGCCGTGGCCGCCAATTTCCCCAGCCACCTGAAACAGGATCTGGCCATCGCCGATCCGACCGTGATCGAGGCCCTGCGCCGGACACGGCCCCGGGTCTTCGTAAAATATCCACCCCTGCTGCCGCTGGACGGGATGACGCCGACTGAAAATATCACCGGCATCATCGGGCCCTTCGATGCCATTCGGTATCCGTCGACGATCAGCGTACCCGCCAGGGATGAGAACGGGCAGCCGGTACGTGTGGCCACCCGCCTGGATTACGAGGTTGAAATCGGCATCGTCATCGGCCACGAACTGGCCTGGGAAGATGTCGCCGAAGCCGCGGATGGCGAACTGTATAGAGCGGTCATCGGCTATCTGCTGATCAGCGATACCAAAGCCCGCAACCCCCAGGTGGTCCAGCGGATTATCAGTCGTGAGCGCCCCTATCCGGCCGAACCGGGTCCCTACCTGACCGGGGACGAGAATATTGACCGCCGGCTGGGTTTCTGGGACAGGGAAACCTGCCGATGGTGGAGCTACGCTGCCGGCTGGGGCGATTTTGCCGGCATGGGGCCTTTCCTGGTCGCCGCCCCCCAAAACGGCGCCCTGCCGGATCGCATGATGCTCGCCGGCCGCAGCTACGCCCGGGAAGCCGTGCGGGGCCGGCCGATCCCCCCGGGGCAGGCGGTCGACACCCTCTACCTGCGCCAGTCCGTAGTCGTGTCCGAAGAGAAGGCCTATGCCGACCGCATGCTCTGGACGATTCCCCGGATCATCCGGTCGATTCTGGCCCCGGACAACGCCCTCGCTTTTCTGGCGGCGCCGCTGACCCTGCACCCGGGGGATATCATCAGCCTGGGAACGCCGGGCGGCACCGTGATTACCGCCAAATCACAAACAGTGGTCAACCTGGCCGATGCCCTGCTTTTCTGGTGGGAACCGCTGGACTGGCATGACGCCTTTTTCGGCGGTAGCGAGGGGATGTATCTGAACCCGGGGGATGAAGTGTTCTTCTGGGCGGAAGGTCTGGGATACCAGCGGCATCTGATTGCGCCGCTGGATGCCCATGGTGAATAAATACCGTAAACCAACCTGTGTAACAAAACCGGGAGAGAATCTAATGAAAATCGCATCCATGACCACCATCCTGATGACCTTGCTGTGGCTGATATCCCCCTTACCTGCGAACGCCATAAGTACCGCCGCCAATATGCCGGCGGCCACCATCGGCGCCGGCGCGGTCACCGGCGTCTATTTCAACACCGGTCAGGCGATCAAGAAAACGCTGAAGCGCAACGCCGGGGAACTGGATATTAAGATCGTGGTGAAAGCAACCCAGGGATCGGTGGAGACCCTGGAGGCGGTGGAAAGCGGCCGGTTCTATTTCGGCTTCGTCCAGTCCGATCTCCAGTACAAGGCCTGGCACGGCGTCACCGGAACCCCCTGGGCGGGCCGCCCCCAGAAGCACCTGCGGGCGGTTTTCGGCCTTTATACCGAAGCGATCAATCTGGTGGTGCAGAACAACCAGAAAATTGCAAGCCTGCAGGATTTAGTGTCCAAACGCGTCAACCTGGGCCAACCCGGATCCGGCCAGTACATCAATGCCAAGGAACTGCTGGAGGCGTTCGGCATCCACCCCCGCAATAGTCTGTCGGTCGTAACGGCATCTCCCGTCGACACCTTGCGGCTTTTCGAACGCAACGAAATCGACGCCTTTTTTTTCACGGCCGGCCACCCGGCCGGTCAATTCTACGAAGTGGCCGCCGGCAAGCGTAAAGGCCGCTTCGTGGCCCTGACCGACCTGGAGGATCTGCTTCAAAAATATCCTTATTACAGTCGCACATCGATCCCGATCCACTATTATCCCGGCATTGGAAACGATCAGGACGTGGCCACCATCGGGGTGAAAGCCACCCTGATCGCTTCAGACGGTGCGCCGGACCGGATGGTCTATGAAATCACCAAAGCGGTTTTTGAAAACCTGGACTATTTCAAAACGCAACTGCTGGTTTTCCGGAGCATGAATCGCGAAGAAATGCTGGAACATTTGTCCGCACCGATCCATCCCGGGGCCCTGAAGTATTACCGCGAAGTCGGTTTAGACCGGCCGTAAAACAGGACCGCGATTTTGGCGGCCGTCGGTTTCAGTTTTATGGGAAACGATATCCGAAGCGCATGCAAAGATCAAAAAGAAGGCGCCGGGTGCCGGCAGGCTCATCCCCATGATCCTGGTCCTTGCGGTTCCCACCACAAGGGTCAGTTCTTGGTCCAAAATTCTGCAACATCTACACCCTGCCAATCAGTGATAT
>JAERRP010000686.1 GCA_016735415.1 Desulfobacterales bacterium
CCTCCAGATAGGCGGGCCAGTCATTCCCCACCAGAACTTGCGGCACATCGTTAATCGTTTTCACATTTGCAGTGACATCCTCTCCTTCGAAACCGTTGCCACGGGTGGCCGCCCGCACCAGTCTGCCTTCATCGAAATGCAACGCACATGATAAGCCGTCAATTTTAGGCTCGCAGTCAATTTCGAAATCCTCATCCGAATTTTTCAACTCGATCAGAAAGTTTCGAATGCCATCCAACCAGTCATGTATATCCCCAGGCGTGAACGCATTATCAATTGACAGCATGGGCACACTGTGCCGAATCTTTTTAAAGCCGGCCCCCACCGGTGCACCGACCTTTCGGGAAGGGCTGTCAGCCAGGACCAAATGTGGAAAACGTATCTCAATCGCTTTGTTTCGCTGTCGCAACAAATCGTATTCAGCATCACTGATCTCATTTTGATTTTTTTCGTAATACAAATCATCATGATAAGCGATTAGACGCGCAAGTTCGCTCAGCTCCGCAGCAGCCTCATTTTCTGTAAGCTGCTCGACCGGCGTGGAGAAAAAAGTGGTGTAATTCTGACGCATTCGAACTATCAATGACTCCGATTTACTTTGGATGTTTTAGCAGGGGGCGGATCGCTCGACGAAACTGGCGATGGACTCACAGACGGCGAGGCGGGCTTCTTTAAAAAGCACGGTTTTGAAACCCGGCCGCCATTGGAGGGTTGACAGTTCGTCCGACACCACCAGAACAGCCGCCAGCTCTATGCCCAGATGCCTGCCCACGGTGTAGAGGACCGAAAGCTCCATCTCCACAACCAGCGCTCCAAGGGTCTGGTAGTGGCACACTTTCCGTTCCGTCTCGCGGAAAACCGCATCCGTGCTCCAGACCCAGCCCTCCTGACAGACGATACCGTCCCGGCTGAGTTGGGCGTTGAGTTCGGATTGCAGCGCCGAGGAAAAGGGCCGTACCCGATCGGTATCGCAACCGTAGCCCCGCGAGGTGCCCTCATCCACAAACGCGCCGCAAGGCACCACGACATCACCGCTTTGAACGGACGGCGCCAGCGCACCGCACCATCCGAAAAAAATAATACGCCGCGCACCCCAGGCCGCCAGGGTTTCCATCAGCATGGCCGCTTGCGGCGCGCCTATGAAAGGCCCCACCAGGCTGAAGGAAAGCGGCCGCTGGCCGTCCGAATAAAGCTGGCTCAGAAAAAGGTGTTCGCCTTCCGCGGCCGGGAACTGAAACCTTCGACGCAACCGCTCGACATCGGGAGGCGTGGCTGCCATAATCGTCAATGAACCGATCGAATCGGTCTGGCGGCGTCGCGGTGGCCGTATGATGGCGTGTTCCTCCGGCACCGCCTTAACCCGGCCCGACGCGCCCGGTCAGCTCGTCCTTGATCGCGTCAATGATATCGTAGAGCCACAGGATATCTTCGACCGTCAGACGGCCGGCCTTGGCCGGAGCCCGGTCGCTGCCGTCTTTTTTCTTCAGGATGCGGGGGCCGATCTGAACTTTCGGCTCGCCCGCACCATATTGATTGATGCTGACCATCAGACCGGTTTCTTCACACTTCCACTGTTTCAGGGTTTTATCCTGTTCCGGATCGTAAGGCATAAATTTCTCCTTTTAATTCGTTGACAAACACCGCTGGCGGGTTCCCGTTCAACTGTATTTCAAACCCGCCGGTAAGGTCATTTTTCCGTCAGGCGGGTCCATCGCGCCGATCGAAGCGCTTTCCGCCGGCGCGGGCGGCCCTCAAGAAAAACATTTCGATCAGGTGGTCAGGCGCGAAAAATCGGCAATGCCGGTAAACAGTCCAGCCAGGTGTTCCAGCAGCGCCATGCGATTCAGACGCATCTGCTTATCTTCCGCCATCACCATGACACCGTCAAAAAATTCGTCCACCGGCGCCTTGAGACGGGCAATCTCCAGGAGGGCTTCATAAAAAGCGCCCTCTTTGACCCTGGCTTCAACGCTTTCCCGGACACCTTGGTAGGCCTGCCATAGCGCTCCCTCGCAATCCTTTTCGAAGAGATTTTCATTCAGCGTCCCCGGATGCAGGCCGAAAGGATCGCGCCCGGCTTTTTTCAGAATGTTCACCACCCGTTTAAAAGCAATCGCCAGGGGGGCAAAATCCGCCTGGGTCCTGAGTTTGTCCAGGGCCGCAACCCGCTTCCAGACGTAGGGAATATGGTCGACCGATATGGCCGTGACCGCCGCCACACTGTCCTTGGCCGCCCCTTCATCGGATAAAATGTGTTCCATCCGACGACGGAAAAAAGTAATAATGGCATCGCTCAGAGAATCCAGGCGACCGGTCGTTTGCTCTCCGAACTGCGAAAGTCCGAGAGTGATAAGGGCCTTCAGGGAAACCTCCAGGCTGGCATGACGCATGATCTGGACAACACCGATGGCCTGGCGCCGCAGGGCGTAAGGATCGGCCGCCCCGGTCGGTTCCAGCCCGACACTGAAACAACCGCAGATCGAGTCCATTTTATCGGCGATGGAAACCAATGCCCCCGTGCGCGTTGCGGGCAGCGTCCCCCCGGAACGGGTGGGGCGGTAATGCTCTTCGATGGCCGCCGGAATATCGCCCGGTTCGTTGGCGGCAACGGCATAAACACGCCCCATGACGCCCTGAAGCTTGGGAAATTCGCCCACCACCTGACTCACGAGATCGGATTTGCACAGATGGGCCGCCCGGCGTACCTGACCCACCAGACCATTGTCGCCGCCAAGCGTCTCGGCCAGAAAAACCGCCATATGGCCGACACGCTCGATCTTGGCACGCATGGACCCGAGTTCGGCCTGAAAAAGAACACCGGCCAGTTTTTCCACCCGTTCATCGGCCGACATCTGCATATCCGCGCGGTAGAAAAACTGAGCATCGCTCAGACGCGCCCGCAGGACACGTTCATGCCCGGTGGCCACCAGGCCGAGATCACGGGTGCGGGTATTGTTGACCGCGATGAAGGCCGACATCAGTTTGCCCTGCGGGTCCACGACGGCAAAGTATTTCTGGTGCTCCCGCATGGCCGTGATCAGAATCTCTTTGGGCACTTCCAGAAATTCAATTTCAAAACGGCCGGTGGTGGCAATCGGATATTCCACCAGATTGGTGACGATATCCACCAGTTCGGGGTCTTCCAGCACCTGGCCCCCGGCCTCGGCGGCCGCCCGCGCGACTTCTTCGACCACCATGCGGCGTCGCTCGTTGATGTCGACGATCACCTGATGTTGACGCAAAACCTCGACATACTGCCCGGCCTGATCGAGTCTGATCCTGGCGGGCGCCATAAAAAAATGTCCCCGGGTGTGGCGGCCGCTCTTGGTATTGCCCACCGTGAAGGGAATCGTCTTCGCCCCCAGAAGGGCGACGATGGTGTGAATCGGCCGTGCAAACGCAATCGTTAACTCGGACCAGCGCATCGACTTGGGAAAGGGTGTCGCCAGGATCACTTCCGGGAGAATGGTTTTTAGTACGGTCGAGGTGCTCACACCGCGTTCAGTCTTGCGGGCGCAGACATATTCACCTTTGTCCGTCCGGGTGGTCTTCAAACGGCTGACCGGGATGCCGACCTTTTCGGCAAACTTTTGGGCCGCCATGGTCGGCTGCCCCCCGGCATCAAAAGCGACTTTCACCGGCGGCCCCAGCACTTCGTTGGAGGCCGAACGCTGTTTATCCGCCACATCACTGACCTCGATGGCCAGACGCCGCGGCGTTCCGAAAGTGCGTATGGCCGCATGATCGATTCTGGCATTCTCCAGCTTCCGGGCCAGCATGCGGGCCATGGCGGCTAGCGCCGGTTCGATATAGCCGGCCGGTAATTCTTCAGCTCCAATTTCTACTAGCAGTTTTTCCATTCGTTTTACCTCGTTCTCCCTTCCAATTTACCATTCGGTCCCGGGATCTCGACGGGGGCCGCCGGGCCGGCTACAGTTTCGGTATGCCGCGTTCCAACAGGGGGTATCCCATGTCTTCGCGCTGATTGACGTATCCTTCGGCGCAGAGACGGGCCAGGTTGCGGATACGGCCGATGTAGCCGGTTCGCTCGGTAACACTGATGGCACCGCGGGCATCCAGCAGGTTGAACGTATGGGAACATTTAAGGCAGTATTCATAGGCTGGCAGCACCAGCCCCTCACCGATAATCCGCTGGGATTCAGCTTCGTACTGGCTGAAAAAACGGAAGAGCATATCCACATCGGCTTTCTCGAAGTTATAGGTCGATTGCTCGATTTCCTGCTGATGATGCATATCGCCGTACTTGACGGTCTGGTTCCACATGAGATCGTAGACATTGTCGACCCCTTGCAGATACATGGCAATCCGTTCCAGCCCGTAAGTCAGTTCGACCGTAATGGGCGCCAGTTCAATGCTGCCGCAAAGCTGAAAATAGGTGAACTGGGTAATCTCCATGCCATCCAGCCAGACCTCCCAACCCAGACCGGCGGCCCCCAGGGTGGGCGACTCCCAGTCATCTTCGACAAAACGGATATCGTGCTCCAGCGGATCGATACCGAGTCCTTTCATACTTTGCAAATAGAGTTGCTGGACATTGTACGGCGAGGGTTTCAGAATCACCTGATACTGATAGTAGTGTTGAAGACGATTTGGGTTTTCACCGTAACGGCCGTCGGTGGGGCGGCGGGACGGCTGCACATAGGCCACATTCCAAGGCTCCGGCCCCAAGGCTCGCAGCAGGGTGGCCGGATGGAACGTGCCGGCGCCCACCTCCATGTCGTAGGGCTGTGCCACCACACAGCCCTTCCGTGCCCAAAAGCGTTCCAGTTTCATAATGACATCTTGAAAATACATAAGGACTCCTCGTGCGTACGCGTGATGGTTATCGATCAAGTGTTCATCAAATTTTCGGTCCCGAGAATCGGTTGGACCATACCCGGGCGGCGCCCCTTCGGTGCAACCGGTTCTCAGCGCGGCGTGACTTGAACCCGCAGTCCTTCCATCGCCGGCCGGGCGTCCAGAAGGACGGCTTCCGGATGACGGTCCAGAAGCGCCTGCCATTTCGGACGGAGCATACGAATGGCCTCTTTTTCTCCGATCGCCCAGATGCAACCGCCACCCCCGGCACCGGTAAAACGCCCCCCGCACCCCTGGGCTATAGCGACATCCACCAGGGCAAGACCCAGGGGATCAAGCACGTCGGGGTTCATTTCTCTGCGGATGGCCGTCTCGGCGTTCATGGCGTCGCCCGCCGCCGACCAGTCCCCCCGATCGACAGCGGCGCAGAATTGTTTAACGCCGTCGACTATCCGGGTCCAGCGGGCACGGTCGCGACCGGCAAGAAAACGTTGAACCCACATTGCGTTGACATCGTGGGAGATGTGGGGACGGCCACCATAGGCCACCAGAAAGTGCTCCGCCAACGCTTCCGCCTTGGCGTCACTCGCCAGCGCCTGCCGGCGCACGCCCAGTCCATCGTCCAGCACCTCCCAATACCAGGCATTGATACCGCCGAAGGCCGCCGCCAGCTGATCCTGCATGCCGCAGGGCCGCCCGGCGGCGCTTTCTTCAATCAGGTGGGCCCGCCGCACGACTTGATCCACTGACAGCGTCTTTCCCCCGGCGATCCGGCGGCATTCGCCCAGAGCACCGATCAGCGCCACCGCCGCAACGGATGACCCGCCCAAAGCGCTGCGCGGGGGCGAGGCGCTTTCGATATGAATGCTTATTCCCCGTAAATTGAAATGGACGGCCACCGCAAAAAACAACCCCATCGGGTGATTGAAGGGGGCCTCTTCAGCAATAAATTCAGCCGGCTCGAAGCCCCGGGAAGATATCCGCACGCTGGGGCCGGTATGGGTCTCCAGGGAGACCGTGGTTCGCAGGTCAAGTGCCATGTTGAATGTGGCGGGAGCGACCGGCTGCAATGGGAGATAAAAAGTGCCCAGATCGAGTGTCCCCCCCATGTCGACCCGACAGGGAGCGGATGCGCTGACATGGTGTAGTGCAATGATCTTGTGAATCGGGTTATCCATTTTGCGATCCGGTTTAATCCTGCCGTTTCCGCCGAAACGTCTTACGATGTCGGCTGACTGGGCCGTATCTGCCGCAGGAATTTGAGGCTGCGTGGTTCCTTCCCCAGGTGATAGGGCACAAAGGCTTCCAGAAAATTCTGGGCTTCGTTCAATGCGGCCGGGGAGAAGCGAATGCGTCCGATGCGCTCCAAGTCGCCTTCGCCAATCCATTGCAACTGTTTGACGGTTCCCCGTGACAGGCATAGCGCCGGCTCAAACGCTTGATCGCAGGCGCGGCAGCAAAGCCCCCCCCGGGGCAGATCAAACCCTGTCGCGGTGGATCGGATGCTATCCAGATCCGTCCGGCAGACGCAGCAGTAATTGAGATTCGGACACAACCCGGCCAATGCCATGAAGCGCATTTGAAAGGCCAGGTTGATCAGGGCCGCGTCCTGCCGGCCGGTATTCAATTCACCGAGTGCATATACAATCAAATCGTACAAAGGCGCAAGCGACTGGTCTTCTTCGGTCCAGGCCATGATAAGCTCGGCCCAATAGCTGGCGTAAGCCGTTTTGAGAATGTGTTCGCGTAAAGTGGCGAAGGCCTGGCTAGAGTGCTTAATTCCCAGATACGATACTATCAGTATATCACAAACAGCAACTAAAATACAGTGAAGTAATCCAATTCAAAATAACTACAAAGGCCAACCTACTATGCTTAAATGATTCTGCTATAGTCTCATAGAGAGAAAAGTCTTAGTTGTGCAAATCTGGATCTATCTCGAGAGCACTTGAGAGGATTTGTATATACTACTTGTGTATACAAGTAGGTATTCTGTGATACAAAACACACCACGTCAAACAAATTGTTCTTACTAACTTATATAAATATTTTATTTTTACAAAAGCTGAAGTAATATCTGTGGAATACTACATTGATGTCTACAACTGTTGCTGGTTGCTACAGTGAGTATGTTATTATTTGCTGTTTAATTGCTCCATCTAGCAATTGTTTTGTTACATTGTGGTGTTCAGTCAGGTTAACATGGAAGCACTGAGGTGTTATTAAGTATATCAAAACATGGTAAAAGATTTAACAGCAAGATTATCAATACAATTTACACATTGACAAACAGTTAACACAGCATGAATTGTCCATTCATCAGAATAAGTAATGGATGAATAAATGGAATCAATGCCAAAACTGACAGGTTGTAGGTTGTATATACACACACACATTCGTATGCATCAGAACAGCTAGCCACTATACAATAGAATATTATGAATGGTTATTTTATAAACTTGAAAATAATGATTATTATTAGTAGTAGTAGTAGTAGTTGTAGTAGTAGTAGTAGTAATAGTAGTGGAAGTAGTAGTAGTAATAGTAGTTGAAGTAGTAGTAGTAATAGCATTAGCAGTAGTAGTAGTAGTAGTGGTAGTAGTAGTAATAGTAGTAGT
>JAERRP010000314.1 GCA_016735415.1 Desulfobacterales bacterium
AGGATGTCGACGTCTTCGAGCAAAAGAATCGGCAGGTCTTCTTCCGGTGCCGGCACGATCCCGCAGCGGTCGCAGTGAATCATGGGGATAGGCGCCCCCCAGTAACGCTGACGGGAAATACCCCAGTCGCGCAACCGGAAGTTGATTGTTTTCTTCCCCAGGCCCCTGGCTTCCAGGTAGCCGGCAATCTTTTCCATGGCCTCACGGTTGGGCATTCCGTCGAACTCACCCGAGTTGACCATAACGCCATCGGCCGTAAAAGCTTCGGTCATGGTATCCGGATCCAGCGATTCCGCCTCACGGTCGATGACGACCACGATGTCCAAACCGTATTTGCGGGCGAAATCGAAATCACGCTGGTCATGGGCCGGGACCGACATGACAGCGCCGGTGCCGTAGGCCATCAGCGCAAAATTGGCTGTGTAAACCGGCATGCGCCGGCCGTTCAGGGGGTTGATGCAGTAAGCGCCGGTAAAGACGCCTTCTTTTTCATATTGCTCCAGGCCGCGGTCGGAGCGGTCCTGCCTGGCAATCCGTTCCACAAAAGCGTGTACGGCTTCTTCCTGTGGTGTGCCGGCGGAAAGTATGGCCACCAGGGGATGCTCCGGCGCCAGACACATGAAAGTAGCCCCGCAAACAGTGTCGTGCCGGGTCGTAAAAACCGGAATCACTTCATCGCGGTCCTCCACCGGGAAATCGATCTGGGCCCCGGTGCTTTTGCCGATCCAGTTCTTCTGCATGGTCAGAACTTTGTCCGGCCAGCCCGGCAGTTGATCGCAGTACGCCAGCAAATCTTCAGCATAATCCGATATCCTGAAAAACCACTGCCAGAGCTTTTTCTGACGCACCGCCTGACCACAGCGCCAGCACATCCCGGCCTCCACCTGTTCATTGGCCAGCACGGTCTGACAAGGCTCGCACCAATTGACAAAGGACTCTTTGCGGTAGGCCATGCCCTGTTCGTACATCTTCAAAAACAGCCATTGCTCCCAACGGTAATACTCCGGCCGGCAGGTCGCGATCTCGCGGTCCCAGTCATACGAAAAACCGATGCGCTTCAACTGCGTCCGCATGGCGTCGATATTGGCGTAAGTCCAGCGGGCCGGATGGGTGTTGTTGGCAATGGCCGCATTTTCAGCCGGCATGCCAAAGGCGTCCCATCCCATGGGGTGCAGCACGTTGAAACCGCGCATCCGCTTGTAGCGCGCCACCACGTCTCCGATGGTGTAATTGCGTACGTGCCCCATGTGGATTTTACCCGACGGATAGGGGAACATTTCGAGCAGGTAGTATTTGGGGCGGGTCGAGCCTTCCTCGACCTTGAACAGGCCGGTGTCTTCCCAATGTGTCTGCCATTGGGTTTCGATCGCCTGTGGATCGTAACGTTCTTCCATTACGCTGTCCTTCCCGTGGGATTGGCGGCGCTTGCCGATGCGGTTCGGATCAGGCCTGCGCGCCCGAAACTTGAATGCTCCTCATGCCATAATAAGCCTTAAATAGCAAGCCGCGGCGCCGGCGCCGGAGGCCCGCCGGAGGTCGTCGACGAACGGTGGGGATGACCGCGGAGGATGCAAAATGATAAAAATGTTTGACTTGGCTCCTGCGATTGCCTATTTATTTTAGGTTAAACAGAGACTATCGTATTTTAATGCCTGAACCCGGTATGGGGCAGACGGTCAAACGGACCCGCACAGGTGAGTACGCACGAATCATTTCCCCCCGTCGCTCCGGGAATATTTTCCCGGGCCATCGTTATCCCCCAATCGCCATTTAGCACAAACAAGGAATCAAACTTGTATGAGCAGTAAAATTTTAATAAATGCGGTCGATTCGGAAGAATGCCGTATCGCCAAGGTCAAGGACAGCAAGCTGGAAGAGTTCCAGATCGAAAGTGCCAGCATCGAAATAACCCAGGGTAATATCTACAAGGCGATCATCACACGGATCGAACCCAGTCTCCAGGCCTTGTTCGTCGATTACGGCGCCGAGCGCAACGGCTTCCTGCAGATCCAGGAGATCCACGCCGACTATTTCCAGGATGCCAACGGTGCGCCCCGGGATATTGCCCGCCTGGTCAAGAAAGGGCAGGAGATCCTGGTGCAGGTCACCAAAGATCCGATCATGCGAAAAGGCGCCATGCTGACCACTTTCCTGAGTCTGGCCGGACGGCATCTGGTTCTGATGCCCGGCAATGAATCCTTTGGGATCTCGCGCAAAATTGAAGACGAGGAAGAACGCCAGCGCCTGAAAGACATCGTTAACGCACTCAATGTTCCCGAAGGTTTCGGCGTGATCGTACGCACCATGGGCCAGGGCGCCACCAAGACCGCCTTGTCGAAAGACTTCTCCTATCTGATGCGCCTGTGGAAGAACATCAAAGCCAACGTCATGAAGGTCAAGGCCCCGTATTTGATGAACAAGGAACGCAATCTGGTGGTGCGCACCATCCGCGATTATTTTACCCCGGACATTTCCGAAATCCTCGTGGACGACGCGACGGTTTATCAGGAAATCAAAGATTTCATGAAGATCATATCACCTAAACTAACCAGTATCGTCAAACAGCACAAGTCCGCCAAACCGATTTTCACCCGCTTCCAGCTGGAGAACCAGATCGCAACAATTTTTGAAAGCCGCGTTCCACTCAAATCCGGCGGCTCCATCGTCATCGCCCAGACCGAGGCCCTGGTGGCCATCGACGTCAATTCCGGCAAGGCCACCCAGAAAAGTTCGATCGAGGAAACCGCCCTGCAGACCAACCTGGAAGCGGCCGAGGAAGTGGCGCGGCAGCTGCGCCTGCGCGACCTCGGAGGACTTATCGTCGTGGACTTGATCGATATGCGCGACCGCAAAAATCGTGCGGAAGTGGAAAAGACCATTAAAAATTGCCTGCGCATCGACAAGGCCCGGACCAAGGTGGGACGCATATCCCGATTCGGACTTCTGGAAATGTCACGCCAGCGGATTCGGCCTTCGATCGAATTCAGCAGTTACCAGCCCTGCCCCCATTGCCATGGCAAAGGCCATGTCCCTTCGACCGAAACCCTGAGTGCGGCCTTTTTGCGCAAACTGAGTCTCGAAACCCTTAAAGCCGACGGCGAGAGCGTCAAGGGCTGCGTCCCCCCCGCCGTGGCCGACTATCTTCTGAACCGTAAACGCAAGGAACTGGCCAGTCTGGAAGAAAAATGCAACCTGACCATTTCGATTGCCGCTGACCCGGCCCTGATGCCGGGCGACAGCCAAATTATCACCGAAAAAACCGACACGACCTGACAGGGGCGGCACCCGGGCCCGCAATGATGCCGCTTCAGGACTCAAGCGCGGGCGGTGTGCATGACCCGGTGGCCGACGACGACATGGCCTGGCCGCCCGTAAACAGTCCGCAGGGAGGACGACAATGGCCCCGAATTCGACCGGTAGAAAACCGAACTCACTGGTTCTGATTGCCCTGGCCGGAATGATACTCCTGGCCATCGTGGCCACCTATAAATTTCTCACGGAATCGGAAAAGCCGCCCGCGACGACCGAAAAGACCCAGACCGCGCCATCCCAGGCACCAACGGCCGCAACGCGGGGCCCGGGCAGGGTGATCGAATACGGCCAGCTCGAGTCGGATGCCGATTTGAAAAAACTGATGGATGAGCGCAAAAAAGCTTTGGACGTCGGTGAAGGGATCGATATTATTGCCAAATCCAACGAGTCCCTCCAGATTGGCGGAAACAGGGTGTCCATGAAAGATATTCAGGATCAGATCCGCCTCAAGCTGGGCCAAATCGGCGAGGAAACCATTGACCCCGACGGAGAACCATTACCGGCGGATCTGGAAACGTTCGGAATCCATGTCGTCCGGCCGGGGGACAATATCTGGAACATCCACTTCGCTTTCCTGAAGGATTATTTTCAGCGCCGAGACATCGATATTGCCCGTTCGGCGGATGAGCCCAGCCGCAACGGATACAGCTCGGGGGTGGGCAAACTGCTCAAATTTTCCGAGAACATGGTGTACATCTACAATATTAAAGATAAACGCTTCAGCCAGGATCTGAACCTGATCGAACCCTATTCCAAAATCATCGTCTATAAAATGGATCGGGTTTTTGAACTGCTGGGACAACTCGATCACAGCAACATCAACCGCATCCAGTTCGACGGCGACACCCTCTGGGTGCCGGCGGAATAGAGCGGCGCAGGCCTTGTCGATGCAAGCGGCGGGAGGCCACGGCCGCCGTCTTAAGAAATGTTTGACGTATGGGCGTCTTTTACAGTATATGAGCGCCACTTTGCCAGGACGGAGGCACAACACGGAGCCGTTCAATGGGTCGGCGAATACTGAATCCGTGTCGGGATTGCCGTTGACAGCCGATCCCACCGGGATCAGCGGACGGCTGATTCACGCGAAACAACATAAGGAGGTTTTATTTTGACAGGTATCGCATATGCAATGGGTCAAGGCGGCGCCGAGGGGGCCAGCAGTTTTGGTGGTTTGATCCCTATCGTTCTCATGTTCGTCATTTTCTATTTCCTGCTCATTCGCCCCCAACAAAAACGCAGTAAAGAACATCAACAACTGCTCAGCAGCCTGAAAAAGGGCGATCGCATCATCACCAGCGGCGGGATTCACGGCCGCATCACGGGACTGGACGAAAGCACCCTGACCGTGGAAATCGCCGACCGGGTCCGGGTTAAAGTCGCACGTGCCAACGTTGCCGGTTTGGCCCAATCCGCCGCACCGGCCCCGAAGCCCAAGCCCAAAAAGGACAAGAAAGACAAAAGCGACACCGAGAAATCCTGAACGGACACTCCCTTCGGAGGAATTGGTTTACGGGGAATAAATGGTTAAGCTGCCGACGGCAGTTTAACCATTTTGCCATTTGGCAATCTCGGGAAAGGAATCAAATCAGTGAACAGCATTTCGTGGAAGCCGGTCATCATTGTCGCGGTCTTTCTGGCAGCCATCGTCTATATCCTGCCGACCTTCATCCCCAACTTTCCGCTCCAGAAGAAAATCAATCTGGGGCTCGATCTGCAGGGAGGGATGCACCTCGTGCTGGAAGTCGATTCCGACAAGGCCGTGGCGAGCACGATCGAGCGGACGGCCCAGGAACTGAAGGATCGCTCGCGGCGTGCGAAAGTCCGCCGGGCGTTGATCGAAAAAGTCGACGGCAACCGTATTCAGGTCAGCATCCAGGGGGCCGACAACATCAAGGTCTTTGAAAAACTTCTGGACGATGAATTCCGCAATCTGCGCATCCAGGACCGCTCCCGGGACGGCGAGCGCCTTTCGCTCACGCTGGATCTGCCGGATCAGGAAACCGACCGCATCAAGGAACTGGCCGTGGCCCAGGCCCTGGAAACCATCCGTAACCGCATCGACCAGTTCGGTGTCTCCGAACCGGATATCCGCCGCCAGGGGGACAAGCGCCTGTTGATCCAACTCCCGGGCATCAAGGATACGAAACGTGCCAAAGAACTCATCGGGCGAACGGCCCAGCTGGAATTCAAGCTCGTGGACGAGCGTATGCCCGCGCAAACGGCCCTCAAAGAAGGACCGCCGCCGGGGACTGAAATCCTCTATCAGGTCACAACCGACACGGCCACCCAGCGTAAAATCGAGGAGCCCTATCTTATTAAAAAGCGCACCGTGCTCACCGGGGCCTACCTGACCGACGCCCGCGTACGCTTCGACCAGCAGGATCGCAATTATTACGTGGCCATTGATTTCGATCGCAAAGGCGCCCGGATATTCGAGCGCGTCACGGGGGATAATGTCCGCAAGCGTCTGGCGATCGTGCTCGACCGCAAAGTCCATTCGGCCCCCGTCATTCAGGGCCGCATTGCCGGTGGCCAGGCTGTGATTACCGGCAATTTCTCGGCGGAAGAGGCCGAAGATCTCGCTATTGTGTTGCGCGCCGGCGCCCTGCCGGCCCCGGTCCGCACTCTGGAAGAACGCACCGTCGGCCCGTCGCTGGGAAAAGACTCCATCGACAAAGGGCTTATTTCCATGATAGTGGGCGGTCTACTCGTGGTCCTTTTCATGGTCATCTACTATAAAGGGGCCGGCCTGCTGGCCGATTTCGCCCTGGTGATGAACATTTTACTCATGGGGGCCGGTCTGGCCGCCTTTCAGGCCACCCTGACCCTTCCGGGCATCGCCGGTTTTATCCTCACCATCGGCATGGCCGTGGACGCCAACGTCATCATCTTCGAGCGGATCCGCGAAGAACTGCGCATCGGCAAACCACCCCGGGCCGCCGTCGACGCCGGCTACAACCGCGCCACCCTGACGATCCTGGATGCCAACGTCACCACCCTGATCGCCGCCCTGGTGCTTTTCCAGTTTGGCACCGGACCGATAAAGGGTTTTGCGGTAACCCTGAGTCTGGGGGTTATCGCCAGTATGTTCACCTCCCTTGTGTTCACCCGATGGGTATTTGATTTCATTTTGGCCGGCAGGAAAGTCGTCCGAATCAGTATCTAAATGAAATCCCGCACCGCAGGGATGGTATGATCGACCAACGCTTGACAGCCGTTCTATAGATAAATTAAGGACACGATTCATGCAATTCATTAAACCCGACATTAACATCGAAATTATCGGTCGGCGCAAATTTGCCTTTGCGTTCTCCTTTATCATGATTGCGATCAGCATCGGTGCCGTGCTGGCCAGCGGGGGACTTCGCTACGGCGTGGATTTTGCCGGCGGCACCCTGATCCAGGTGCGCTTCGATGCACCGGTGGACATCGACAGCATCAAATCCGGCCTGGACAGTCTTGAAATGGGAAGCTACGCGGTCCAGCAATTCGGAGAAGAAAATACCCATGAGTACCTGATCCGGACCTATCAGGCCGGTATCATGGACGAGGGGCTCAGCGACCAACTGCGCAAAATCCTGTCTGAAGCCAGCGGCGCCGGTACGGAAATCCGGCGGGTGGAAATGGTTGGACCGCAAGTGGGCAAGGATCTGCGTGAAAAGGCCCTCAAGGCCATGTTCTATGCCCTTTTGTTTATCACGGTCTACATCTCGGGCCGCTTTGAAATGAAATGGATGTTGAGTGCCGTAATGGCGGCCTCCCTGATCGGCGCCATCTATGCCCTGAGCCTGTTTGCGGTCAGCATTCCCTTTCTGATTGCGGTGGCGCTGATCGTGACCCTGGCCCTGTTCTGGTTCCTTAATCTGCGTTAGGCCATGGGGGTCATTGTGGCGTTGATCCATGACGTCAC
>JAERRP010000666.1 GCA_016735415.1 Desulfobacterales bacterium
CTGCGCTTTCACGCCTTGCCCGACGGACGCATCAACCCTGAAACTTGTGAATTTATTTTTAAGCGAACCCTAACCACGGAACCCTTTGGAAAGGAGGTACCCCCCATGTACAAGAAAATACTAGTCGGCACCTGTTTGACGGATTACTGTAGCCATATTTTTAATTTTGCCCTGAACATGGCCAGGGAAAACGGTGCCAGTCTGTGGATTTACCACGGTCTGGGACGCCTCAACACGACCCAGGCCGGTGTGGAGGAAAAAATCAAGGCGGCCGAGGCCCGGGTGGCCGAGGCCTATGTCGGCCGGATGAAAGAACAGGGCTTTACGGATTACATGATCAATGTCTCGGATGGCGATGTGGTCAGCGAGATGGCCAAACTGGCTCGCAATGCAGGCATCGAGGCCATCGTGATGGGGACTTCGACCGAAACCCCGATTGCCGCGGGCGAAAGCGTCAAGGTGGGGTCTCTGGGCGATGTGGCCACCGAAATAAGCCTGTGGTCCCCCTGTCCGGTGATCTGGGTGCCGCCGGCCCTCATTCCGGGGCTGGCGCGGGGCTGACCGATCCCGGCGGTTGTCGTCACGGCCAAACGAACGGCGGGGTGCCGTACCGGCTCCCGCCGTCATGGCTTCGAGGGGCTTGCCGTGCGCCCGCCCGGATACCAGCGAAACGGGGTCGCGGCGGTGCATTCGTTCCGGGGTGGCCACCCGTCATCAACCTGGCGGATCACATGGGGAAAAAGGAATGGATGATCGTCAAGATCGGTAATCCCGTGCAACAGATTCTTGCCACGGTGTCGGAGGCGGTTACAATGGAATACCCTGTGGATCTAATGGGTCCGGCGGACATCCGCTCACGCAAATTTCACCTGCCGCTCAGTGTGGAAGCCATCCGGCTCGACCGGGAAGGCGCCGAGCAGATCGCCCGTTACGCCTGCCGGATGGCGGCCGCCAAAGCATCCCCCTTCGAGAGTGACAGGCAGTATGCCCTGCGCTTTGCCGCATTTCTTACCGGAACGGTTGCGGCCCAGTGCGCCAGCGACACCCAGTGGTTTGCGGTCTTCGAAAAATTTTTAGAACACGTTCGGCATTGTCTGGAAACCGGTTGCAGCCATTGCAGCGACGAGGAACACGACTGGGGTGCCTTGGGAGTGCTTTAACCCGGAATAAAAGCGGCCCGGCCTCATTCTGGAGATCTACCGATGGAAATGGAAATTCGTTTTGCGGGAGGGAAGCGGGTTTGTTCGACCTACAAAGGGTTTACCGTGGAAACGGATCAACCCCCGGACGAGGGCGGCGACGGCAGCGCGCCGGAACCGTATGATTTGTTTCTATCATCGATCGGCACGTGTACGGGGGTTTATATTGCGTCCTTTTGCGAAAGCCGCGGTATTCCGACCGAACATATCAAAATGTCCCTGCGTTTCGAGCAGAACGAAGCCACCCACCTGGTCGAAGAAGTTCATACAACGATCCAACTGCTGCCGGAGTTTCCGGAAAAGTACCGGCGGACAGTCGAACGTGTGGCGGCGATGTGTACGGTGAAACGCAGTCTCACCAGCCCACCGCGAATTCTGGTGGAGGCCCGCTATAAATCGTAACCTGAAAGGAGGTTTGGATGTTCAATGTCAGCGATGTGGCCCGGCAGCAAATTGCCGAGTATTTTCAGAGCCGTGAAGTTTCAGCGATTCGAGTATTCTATGGCGCCGGTGGTTGAGGTCCGCCCGCACTGGGAATGGCTCTGGATGAGCCCAAGGATACGGACGCGACATTTGCCATCGGCGGGTTTGATTACATCATCGACCGGGATTTGCTGGCCAGGACCCAGCCGATATCGATTGACTATACCCTGATAGGCTTCAGGGTGACCGGTCATCCGGCACCGGGAAACGGAGCCTTTTAAAAACAACATCAACAGATCATTGGCAGGGAGATTCGTGATGGAAAAACGAGATGTCGTCATTATCGGTGGGGGGCCGGCCGGCCGGACCATTGTTCATAGGCTGCATGCGTCCGGGCGTAGTATGTCGGTGACCCTGATCAAGGATGAAGAAACCAATGCCAACCGATGCGCGATTCCGTACGGCATTCCGCCAAGCAAACCGATCGAAAAATTTCAGATTCCCAACAAGCTGGTGACGGCATTCGGCGCCGAACTGGTGGTGGACCGGGTTGCTGAAATCGATACGACGCAGAAACGGGTCTACACGGCGGGCGGCCATATCTACGGTTACTCCCACCTAGTGCTGTCCACCGGCGCCCGTCCCGTCATTCCCCCGATTCCCGGTATCGACGGGGAGGCCATCATTTCGGTGCGTTCGATCAAGGATCTGGCCGCGCTGCGCGATTTGGCGTCCGCAGGTAAAGATGTTGTCGTGGTCGGCGGCGGGTATATCGGCATCGAAGTGTCGGTGGTGTTAAAACAGATGGGGCTTGAGGTGACGGTCCTGGAAATGCTGCCCCGGATCCTGATGGCCACCACCGAACCGGAATTTATCGCTCATGTGGAAGGGGTGCTGGGGGAGAACGGCATTCGTGTTTTGACCAGTGAAAAGGTGGTGGCATTCGAACACCAGCCGGACAGGCGCGTGACAATACGTCTTGCGGGCGGCGATATGGTTTCCGCTGATTTTGTCGTCCTTTCGGCCGGGGTTGTCCCCCAGACCGAACTGGCCGCCCGGGCGGGGATCAAAACCAGCCGACTGGGCATCGGTGCGGACCTGCAGCTGCGCACCAGCGCCGACGATGTCTACACCTGCGGCGACTGTACGGAAAAATGGTCCTATGTCACCCGGCAGCCGACCCGGGGTGAGTTCGGTACCAATGCAGTATTTATGGCCAACGTCGTTGCCGGCAACATCCTTGGCGACCACACCGAATTCCCCGGCGTCATCAATGCCAATGCCACGGCCGTTTATGACCTGAGTCTGGGATCGGCCGGCCTGACCGAACAGATGGCCCGGGATGCGGGGCTGGATGTGGTCACCGGATGGTCCGAGGTTCCGAATAAATACCCGATGATGGACGAGGTCCAGACCATCCGGACCAAACTGGTCTTTAACCGCGAGAATAAAAGGCTGATCGGCGGCAGCGTTATGCAGAAAGGAAACTGCGCCGCCCAAACGGTCGATTTTATTTCGCTGGCCATCCAGATGGGCGCCACCATGGAAGATCTTGGCAGATACCAGTATTGCACCCACCCGGAACTGGCGGCCAAGCCTTCCGATAATATTTACACCTTTGCCACCCGGGATGCCGCCCGCAAGCTTTAAAGGAGGTTTGGATCGTTATTCCGGCGGCAGGAATCCGTGCAGTTCCGCCGCCGATTCGTTACCTGCCGTTACTTTTTACCCGGGGTGTCACCAGGGGTAACGCAACCTCGGGATGACGGTCCCCGCAATTTGCTGCCGCCGAGCGAACCCCGGATGTTCTCATTCTATATGTCTAATAATTACAACTTGTTAAAAATATTATGGCCAGCTGCAAGGGATGCCCTGGTCTGGCATCAATATTGTAATATGGATCTCTGAAGGCCATCAATCCGCCGGATTCAATCCGGCGTGAGCGACATATCCCATGAACCCCTAACAAAAGGACATCATCATGAAAGCCAAAAACTGCTGCAAAACCATGGAGATGGAGTTGACCGGATGGAAGGCGATTGTTTACGACATCACCCGCAAAATGGAGCAATTGCCCGGTGGCGAAAAGGAGAAGATTCACTCGAATATCGAGGATCTTCACATGCTCATCACGGAGATGGACGATCGGATCGATCAGATCCGGGAGAATTGCACCCCCGATACCGGCATGGACGACATCCAGGCCGAACGCGCTGCCTTCGATGCCTCGATTTCAACGCTCCGGGTCACCACGGAAGAGGCCATGCGGGGCCTTGGGGCCGGCGATTTCGGCGGATGAGAAGCGTTTGACCCTGTAAAAAAGTAAATGAGCGATGGGGGAGAGGAACCATGGCTGCGATAGAATTGAGATCTCAAAGCGATTTTCAAAAAACCATCAGCGCGGGGGTGACCCTGGTTGACTTCAATGCGCCCTGGTGCGGGCCGTGTCATGCCCAGGAGCCGATTCTCCATGAACTGGGAGAGAATTACAACGGCCGGGCCAATATCGCCAAAATGAATATTGATGACAACTCGAATGTCGCTTTGAATCTGGGTATCCAAAGCATTCCCACCTTGATCATTTTCAAGGACGGCCATGAACTGGGCCGTTTCGTGGGCCTGCAGAAAGCGGATACCCTCAACCGGGCCATGGATCAGGCCCTGGCATGATATTGTTTGCGGGTAGCCTCCAAGGAGGCTGGGCGCGAAAACAAGGCTTTAACGCGCTTCCCGTGAAGTGAAAGTGCTGTTATCGATGGGCCGTGTGAGCGGCCCATCGATCGTATCATTTGACGCGCGAACCAATGCGTCATACATACTTGCGCGGCTTTGCCTGTAACCGAGACCCGACCGTCAGGGACGGCAACCGTAAAGGAACGAAAATGGGAACCTGTATCAACCACCCGGAGCGCGAAACCAGCTACGTCTGCATGAAACACAATATCTACCTGTGCGAGGAATGCCTCCAATGCCGGGATCCGGACCTCTACTGCAAATTTCGGGAATCCTGCCCAATCTGGTTCATGACCAAGAAAAAGGCCGGGCTGGATGCCGATACGGCACCAGCTACGGTGAAAGATGAGCCTCCGGAATATAAGGTTGTTTTTGGCCCCGAGGGCAAGGAGGTCAGCGTCCCTGAAGGAGCCACCCTCCTGAAAGCGGCCCGCCTGGCCGGTGAGCACCTGAACGCCTCCTGCAACGGCAAAGGGGCCTGCGGGAAGTGTAAGCTGGTGGTGACCTCCGGACGGGCGGAAGCCCCGTCGACCCCCCTGCTGAGCGATAGCGAGAAGCACAAAGGGTATGTTCTGGCCTGCCTGAGCAAGGTGTCGGGGGACATTGCCGTGCGCATCCCGGAGGAGGCCCGGCAGCGCGAACTCAAGGTGGCCGGCATGGGCCGGGAAGCTACGGCTCGGCTCAAGGGTCTCGTGCCGGAGCCCGAGCCTATGCTCAAGGAAATTCCTCTGGTGCTGGACCCACCGACACTGGAAGACGCCGTGAGCGATCTGGATCGGCTCAAACGGGGGCTTAAAAAAGAGAATTGTGACATCGAACGGCTCAATGTCGGCCTGCCGGTCATGCGGCAACTGGCGGCGGCCCTGCGCACGGAAAGCTGGAAAATGACGGTGTCGGTGATCCAGCGCCGGTGTTCGAACGAAATTCTGGAGGTCCGGCCTGGAAACGGTGCGGCGCCATCTCTGGGCCTGGCGATCGATGTGGGTACGACCTCCATTGTCGTCTACCTGGTGGACATGGCGGACGGTACCATTGTGGCGGCGGCCTCCGGGCACAATCGGCAGGCCGCCTGCGGCGACGATGTCATCAACCGGATGGTCTGCGCCGAAAAACACGGCGTCAGGAACCTGAGCCGCATGGCACTGGCCACGATCAACAACCTGATCGACGAGGCCCTGGCCAGTGCCGGTGCCGAGTCCGGGCAGGTCAAGAACGTGGTCATTTCCGGCAACACCACCATGGCCCATCTGCTGCTCGAGATCGAACCCCGCTACATCCGCCGGGCGCCCTATATCCCGACCGTGACGGAATTTCCGATTCTCAAGGCCGGCGACATCGGTTTGACGGCCAACCCGATCGCGGCGGTGTTCATCATGCCGGGGCCGGCGAGCTATGTAGGGGGCGATATCGTGTCGGGCCTGCTTTATACAGGTCTGCACCGCGATGATCGCCTGACCCTGTTTATCGATGTGGGCACCAACGGTGAAATCGTCCTGGGGAACCAGGACTGGATGATGACGGCGGCCTGCAGCGCAGGGCCGGCCTTTGAAGGGGGCGGCATCCGCTGGGGGATGCGGGCGGAGGAAGGCGCCATCGAAAAGCTGACGATTGATCCCGGAACCCTGGTGCCCGACATCGCCACCGTGGGCGATCAGCCGCCCCGCGGCATCTGCGGATCCGGGATGATCGATCTGATTGCCGAACTCCTGGAGGCGGACATCATCGACCGCAGCGGACATTTCCATACCGACCGGGACCATCCCCGGATAAAAACCGTCAATGATGAACCGGCCTACGTCCTGGTGTTGGCCGACCGGACCCCGATGAATGAAGAAATCGTTTTCACCGAATCCGACCTGAAAAACCTGATTTACAGCAAGGGCGCGGTGTACTCCGGTTTTACGACCCTGCTCAACGAGGCCGGTCTGGACTTTGCCATGGTCGAGCGCATGGTGATAACCGGGGGGTTCGGGCAGTATCTCAATATTGAAAAGGCCGTTCGGATCGGACTGCTGCCCGACATAGAGCGTCAAAAGTTCGAATACCTCGGGAACAGCTCCATCGCCGGGGCCTATATGGCACTGCTGTCCGATGACCACAGGCGGGAAGCGCAGGAAATCTGCAACAATATGACCTATATCGATTTTTCGAGCAACACGCGCTATATGGATGAATTTACCTCGGCCCTGTTTCTGCCGCACACCAACCTGGAAATGTTTCCGAGTGTCATCGACCCGCAAAACGACCGGGCCATGGCCGGCTGAAAAATTCCTTCCTGATGGCGGCCCCGGCGACAGGCCACGAATGCGTCTCTCGAAACAGGCAGGTTAATTCCCTTGTTGTAAAAAATCCTGACACCCAAGGACAATCCGCCACCCTCCTCGACAACCCGGCCGCAGATTCTTGTCCACGTATAACGAGGTTTTCCGCTGTACCGGGCCCCCCCCGGCCTCATGATCCTTCCTTCGGACGGATTGGCACACCCCTTGCTGGTTTTCCCTATTACTGAAATTTACCCGTAGACAGGATGCCGGCCTGGTGGTTCTCTTTTTATGCCTTCCATCCGATTTAAGCGTTGACCGATGGTTCGGTTTTTTGATGTATGGGAATGTGGACGGCCACTCATCAGGTTTTGTAAACCCCTACCCCCGAGGTGCAGGAACAGCATGTCCATGTGGAACCGGATCGTTTTACGCAAGCGCATCTACATGGTGCTGGCCTCCCTGGTCCTGATCACCTTTATGGGCGGCCTGGTGATGATCTGGTATACTTACCGGATCGAAGTCCTCATCACCACGGTCACCGATAAGAACATGGTGGCGCTGGAAACCGCCGAGGATCTGCAGATTGCCCTTGCCAACCAGAAAGGATTTGTTTCCTACTACTTTCTGGACGGGAACCCGGACTGGCTGCGGCAGCTACTTGAATACCGGCGGCGGTTCAAGCGCAAGCTCAATGAAGCCCAGTCCCTTGCGACCACCCCGGAGCAACAGGACACGATCGGCCGGATTGCCGACGAATACCGGCAATATGTGGAGGCCCGCGAAGAAGTTATCAGGCTTTACAAGACCGGGAAGTCCGAGGCTGGTGCCATATTGCACGAAGAAGTGCGGGACCGTTTTTTTACAATTCTCGACCTGTGCGAAAAATTTAAAACCATTAATGTCCGCAACATCATCGAGGCCCGCCAGAAAAGCCGGGCGGAAGCCGTAAAACTGAGAAGTATCGCCGGGATAGCCATTCTGGCCAATTTTATTTTAGCACTTTTCCTGGCCACCATCGTGGTGAAAGAGATCCTGGGGCCGATTCGAGGACTGATCCAGGCCGTGACCCGGGAAGAAGTCGTGACCAACAAGGAAAGCATCATCAACGTTCTCAGCCACAGAGTGTACGCGTTGCTTGAGAACATGGATTACACGCAATCCGAACTGGAGAAAAGCCGGGAAAACCTCCTGCAGGCCAAAAAGCTTGCCGTCGTCGGCAAACTGGCGGCCGGGATGGCCCACAGCATCCGCAACCCGTTCACATCGGTGAAAATGCGGTTGTTTTCATTGGAGCGGGCGCTCGAATTGTCCGTGTCCCAGCAGGAGGACTTCGATGTCATCTCCGAAGAAATCCGTCACATCGACACGATCGTCCAAAATTTTCTGGAATTCTCCCGCCCCCCCAAATTAGTGATGCAGCGCATCAGTCCGTCATCCGTGGTCGATATGACCATTCAGCTGCTGTCGCACCGTTTGAAATCGTACGACGTCAAGGTGAAAATTATCCGTGGCGCTCCGCTTCCCCGCATCGAGGCCGATCCGGACCAGTTGAAAGAAGTTCTGGTCAATATTGTTATTAACGCCTGTGAGGCCATGGCAAGAGGCGGCGCCATCACGATTGAGGAATCGGTGTCCCGTTGGCCGAATGCCGGTCGCAAGGCCGTTATCCAGGTCAGCGACAACGGACCCGGCATCCCCGCGTCGCTGCGCGGGAAAGTGTTTGAACCCTTTTTCACCACCAAGGAGGAGGGCACCGGTCTGGGGATGAGTATCGCCAAACGTATTATCAACGAACATCAAGGGGGGCTCGACATCACCTCGCGGGAAGGCGGGGGCGTCACCATTATCATCACACTGCCGGTAAAGGAGTCAGCAGATGAGTAGCATTCTCATCATCGACGATGACGATCAACTGCGCAAAAGCTTCACCAAACTGCTGATCGAGGAAGGCCACCAGGTGCAAGATGCGGCCTCCGGTGAAGAAGGCTTGGAGCAGGTGCGGATATCGGTACCGGACATGGTCATCCTCGACGTACGGCTTCCGGGAATGAACGGGTTGGAGACCTTCCGGGCCATCCATGCGGCTGAACCCAAGATTCCGGTCATTATCATGACGGCTTTCAGTACAACCGAAACCGCCATTGAAGCGACGAAAATGGGCGCATTTGATTATGTCCTCAAACCCTTTGACGTTCCGGACATGCTGAAGACCATCAAACAGGCCCTGGACACCGGGCGGTTTATGCGCTCTCCGGTGGATATGGGGATGGGGGATACCCCTGATAAGACCGACCGCGACTCCATCATCGGGCGCAGCGATGCCATGCAGCAGGTTTTCAAGGAGATCGGCCGGGTGGCCCCGACCGATGCCACCGTTTTGATTCGGGGCGATACCGGCACCGGCAAGGAACTGGTGGCACGGGCCATTTATCAGCACAGCCGGCGCGCGGACAAACCGTTTCTCGTGATCAATTGCGTGGCGCTGCCCGAAACCCTGTTGGAGAGCGAACTTTTCGGTTATGAAAAAGGGGCCTTTACCGGCGCCGCCCATCGCCGGCTCGGGAAGATCGAGCAGGCCGGCAGCGGTACGGTTTTCCTTGACGAAATCGGGGATATGCCCGTCAACCTTCAGACCAAAATACTCCGGTTGCTGCAGGAGAAGAAAATCGAGCGTCTCGGTGGCCGGGAGACCATCCCGGTGGATGTGCGCATTATCGCCGCCACCAACCGGGACCTGGAATCGCTGATCTCTCAGGACCTGTTCCGTGAGGATCTCTATTATCGCCTCAAGGTGATCAGCATCGGTTTGCCCCCGCTTCGCGAGCGGATCACCGACATTCCACTGCTGGCCGAATATTTTCTGGGCCGTTTTGTGGCCCAACTGGGTGTCAAAAATCCGGGTATCACCCGGGGTGCATTATCCATGCTGACAAACAATACCTGGCCCGGCAATGTCCGGGAACTGGCCAATACCCTGCAAAAGACGCTGATATTCAACCGGGGGGCCCCCATCGGTCCGGATGACATCACGGCGGCCCTGGCGGGAAAGGATCATCTCCCCCGGGCGGAAAACGGCAGCCTGGAAAGCGAAGTCCGCCGATGGTTCCACGATGCCGCCCAGGCCGAGCGGACGGAGAACCTGTACGATTCCTGTATGGATTTCTTTGCCCGCATCCTCATTCATGAAGCCTTGAGCTATACCGGTGGGAATCGATCCCGCGCCGCCAAGCTTCTTGGGATGTCCCGGCCGACACTGCATGCCAAAATCGACAAATATCACCTCAAAATCAAAACCTCCGTGACCCGGGGCGACGCCTGACGGCAACCTGCCTTCCGGATGCCCCGCCGCCCACCGACACGGCCACCTGAAGCAAGCGATTTTTTACGCGATCGGCCTCCGTTTCCTGCGCATCGGTGGTTTGTTAAAACCCTCGACACATCCACGGGCAGTCCTCATGTTTCACAATCCTGCAGGCAGACGATTCCGGCACATCGCTTCGCAAACAACCCCTCAACTCAGGTGTCATTAAGTTTTTCATCGTGTAAAAAAAACTGACACAAATGAACTCCGGTTTCCGGTTGGCCCTATCCTGTGAGTCTTAAATTTGGTTAAATAACTAATAGTTGAGTCGGCTGATCACCTGTCCCGGGTGGCACAGATGTTGCTGATTGGAGGGGTGTACATACCTCCTGACAGGAACCGGGGACAGATGCCGAAAAAAGAACAACGCCAGTTACCGTACTATCGCTCGCTGACCCTGAACATGACGGTGGCGATTATCGTTGTTTCCTTTATCCCGGTATTTCTGGTCGGGAGCGCCATCTATTACAATTTTTACGCCTCCTACAGGGAAAAAGTTTATGCGCACCTTGAGGAGATGATCCAAAAACACAAACAGCACATCGACGATTTCCTGGTGGACAAACTGGCCGATATCCGGTTTATGGCCCGGAACTTAGGCTATGCCAATTTAAGCGACGAAGCGTTCCTGCAGGCCAAGCTGGCGTCCCTGCAACGCAACTACCGCCATGTTTTTGTCGACCTGGGCGTGGTGAACAGCGCCGGGCGCCAGGTGGCCTATGCCGGGCCGTTCAAACTCGCCGAAGCTGATTATGCGGACACGGACTGGTTTCAGCAGGCCATGCGCAAGGACTACGTGATCAGCGATGTTTTTCTGGGCCTGCGCCGGCTGCCCCATTTCATTGTAGCGGTCAAGAGCACCATTGACGGGGAACCGTGGATTCTGAGAGCCACCATCGATTTTGTGGTCTTCAACGATCTGGTGGAAAATATCCGGGTGGGGGAAACCGGATTCGCCTATATCCTGAATCGCGGGGGCGAATTTCAGACCAAACCACTGATTGATTTTATCCCCAGCAAAGGGTGTTACGGACATTTTTTTGACTGCGAAGAGGAGTTGAATGACGAGGTCACCATTATGGAGCGGGCGGACGAGGACGGCAAAGAAAGCATCTATGTCACCGCCCTGCTCAAAGATAAAGACTGGTTGCTGGTGTACCGGCAGGAAAGCGACGACGCGTTTTCGGATTTGAAGCGGGCCCGGGATATTTCCGCCATCATATTTCTTATCGGCGGCCTTAGCATCGTCATCATGGCGTCCATATTGTCTGTCCGGCAGGTCCGGCGCATCAAGGTGGCGGATCGCGAAAAGGAGTTGATGAACCAGCAGGTGATCGAAACCGGCAAACTGGCATCGATCGGCGAACTGGCCGCCGGAATCGCCCACGAAATCAACAACCCGGTCGCCATCATGGTCGAGGAGGCCGGATGGGTACAGGACCTGCTGGAGGAGGAAGATTTTGCCCGCAGCGAGAATCTGGACGAGTTTGACAGGGCTTTGAAGCAGATCAACACCCAGGGCAAACGCTGCAAGGAAATTACCCACAAGCTGCTCAGTTTTGCCAGGAAAACCGATGCCCGCATTCAGGAGTTTTCGGTCAATGAATTAATCGCGGAGGTGGTGGGGCTCACGGAGCAAAGAGCCAAATACGCAAAGGTGGCCATCACACCGCGGCTGGAGAATAACCTTCCGGCCATTCAGGCCTCACCATCCGAGATGCAGCAGGTGCTTCTGAACCTGATCAACAACGCTGTGGATGCCATGGAGAAACAGGGCGGGCTGATTACGGTCGCCACGCGTCGGAAGGAAGGCCGGATTGTCATCACGGTGACGGATAACGGGCCGGGAATCCCTCCGGCCAACCTCGACCGAATTTTCGACCCGTTTTACACGACCAAACCGGTGGGCAAAGGAACCGGGCTGGGCCTGTCCATCTGTTACGGCATCATCAAGAAGATGGGGGGGGATATCAACGTTGACAGCGCCATGGACGAGGGGACCACGTTCACCGTGGAAATCCCCGTCCGGCAGGAAAGTGTGGAAAAAAGCGCTGAATTCCGGAGGTTTCTTAACGGTAAGAAAAACCCGCTCTGAAAGGAGAAGGACCATGTTGGAACCAACTGTTTTACTGGTGGACGACGAAGCCCCGTTTGTTGACACCATGACCAAGCGGCTGACCAAAAGAAAGCTTACCGTACTGAAGTCCTACAGCGGCGAAGAAGCCTTAGAAACCCTGGGGCAAAACAGCACGATCGATGTCGTCATTTTAGACGTCAAGATGCCGGGTATGGACGGGATCGAGACGCTGAAGGAGATCCGCAAGGAATTTCCTCTGGTGGAGGTCATCATGCTCACCGGTCATGCCACCGTGGAAACCAGCATCGAGGGCATGCGGCTGGGGGCCTTCGACTATCTGATGAAACCCTGCGACATGGAACTGCTCATGGAAAAAGTGAGTGTGGCGACCAGGAAAAAGCGTGATCATGATGAGAAAATTCGGGAAGCCCGGGTGAATGTCATCCTCAAGGCCCGCCCCTGATAAGTCCGGTGCGGCCCGGGGGTGGTGAGGCTCTTCATAAAGGTTCCGTCCACCGGCCCTTCGAGGCCGGGCACGGCAACGAAAGGTAAACGGCCGGAACCGCTGCCATGCCATCACGATGTCGATGGGGATGCGCTGTGGAGAGGGCCGGGAAAATGATCCGCTGAGGGAGGAGAAATGCCGAATCCCGTAAAACTGCTTCTGGTAGACGATGAGGTGGGCTTCGTCAACGTTCTCAGCAAAAGGTTGACAAAACGGAATATGGTCGTGACGACAGCCTGCAGCGGCACCGAGGCGATTCAGGCCCTGCGCAAAGAGGACTTTGATGTCGCCGTTCTCGACCTGAAGCTGGAAGACATGGACGGCATCGAAATTCTCAAGATTTTCAAGAAGTTGCTCCCGGCCATGCCGGTGATCATGCTGACCGGACACGGCTCGGAGCAGGCGGCGCGGGAAGGCATGGCCTGCGGCGCATTTGACTACCTGACCAAGCCCAGTGATCTGGAAGATCTGGTCGACAAAATCATGCAGGCCGTCAACCGGGAGAAATGACATGACGGACACAATGACAGTCCTGTTCGTGGATGATGAAAAAGATTTTTTACAGACCCTGCTCAAACGGATGAGAAAACGCGATGTGAATGCTTCCGGCGCCGGCAGCGGTGAAGAAGCGTTGGCCCATCTGGCCCGGAATCCGGTGGACGTGGTGGTTCTGGACGTCAGAATGCCGGGTATGGACGGTATCGAAACTCTCAGGAAGATTAAAGAGACCATGCCGATGACCGAAGTGGTCATGCTGACCGGACACGCGAGTCTGGAAGTGGCACGGGAGGGGATGGAAATCGGGGCCTTTGACTACCTGATGAAGCCGGTGGATATCGATGAACTGCTGTACAAACTTCAGGATGCCCACCAGAAAAAAACGCTGCAGGAAGCGAAGATAAAAACACTTGACGCATTACTGACGCCCGACTTGGGAAAAACAGGGGAGCGTGGGAGATAAAAAATAAACGCTAACAACGAACATGGGAGGAGAGAACCGCAATGAGCTTTTTCCAACAATGGGGCCGGTTCATGATGGCGGGAACCAGGGCTTTTGCCGAATGGGAGATCCGCAACGCCGACACTATTTTACACGACCGCAAACGGATTTTGCTTTTAGGGTTGTTGCTGATTCCGATCCTTCTGGGCGGCATCGCTTTTGCCGAACAGATCGGCGGGGTGCTGCCCGACCTGCTGGGCGGGAAAAAAGCATACAGTCCCGCCTTTTACAGTACCGGCATCTTTATCGTGTCGATCCTGATCGGGCTTGGCGCCGGCCTGATCACCGGTTGTATCGGCGCCGGCGGCGGCTTTATTATCGCACCGGCCCTGATGAGCGCCGGCATCAAGGGCATCCTGGCCGTCGGTACGGATCTTTTTCACATTTTCGCCAAAGCCATCATGGGAAGCGTTATCCACCGTAAGCTGGGCAATGTTTCCGTGCCGCTGGCCGGGGGTTTCCTGGGGGGGGCCATTATCGGCGCCACCGCCGGCGGCATGATCAACCGGGTATTATATGAGATCAACCCCGTTTTAAGTGATGCCTTTATCACCACCGTCTATGCCGTGATGCTCGGATTTCTGGGTAGCTACGCCATGCTTGACTTTCTCAAGGCCCGCAAGGGGGGCGAGGCCGCTTCGGACCCGCACGGCGGCAAGGACGAGGGGGTCGAGATGGGCGGCCTGCCCCGAAAACTGCAGGGAATGAAGGTGCCCCCGATGGTGCGCTTCGATCATGACCTGGTCCCGGGCGGCCGCAGCATTTCCTGGGTATTTCTGGTGCTGAGCGGCGCCCTGGTCGGGCTGGCGGCCGGCATCATGGGGGTCGGCGGCGGTTTTCTGACCTTTCCGATTTTTGTCTATGTACTGGGGGTCTCCTCCATGACCACCGTGGGGACCGACATTTTCCAGATCGTGTTTACGGCCGGTTATGCCTCCATCACTCAGTACGCCATTTACGGGTTTATCTTCTACACCCTGGCCATGGGGATGCTTCTGGGCTCGCTGCTGGGTATTCAGATCGGCGCCATGGTCACCAAGGTTGTGCCCGGCATTACCATTCGCGGCTTCTATGCCATGGCCGTTCTGGCCGGCTTCGTCAACCGGATCTTTGCCCTGCCCGCCAAACTGGGTGAAATGGATGTTCTTCCCATATCGCCCAGGCTCGGCGGCATTCTGGAAACCATCGGTGTCTGGGCTTTTTTTATCGTCATTGCCGGATTCAGCGCCTGGGTGATCGGCACCTTTTTGACCAATATCGGCAGGCTTAAGGGAGAACAGGAGGCCCAGTCATGATCGCACACAAGAAAGAATTCTACAGCGGCGCGGGCATGATGGTGCTCTTTGCGGCGGTGCTGGTCGTTATTTTCATGCCGGTGTTCAACGGCCAAAATGGTCTCAACTATCTTGATACCCTTTTTAATTCGATATCGAAGGGGTCTGCTTATTATATCCCGGCCCTGCAAGACGAGGCGGCATCATACGCCGGTAAAAATGTCGAAATGACCCTGGCCCTGGCCGACGAAAATCAGGCCCGGCAGACTTCACTTCTCTTCCAGAAGGGCGGCGCGCTCGTCAATGTGTCCGGATCGAGATTGTCGGTTTCCGGCGATCTGGGCAAAATTCTGGCCGTTTGCCTCGAGGACACCGATTTGATGTACGACAATAACGGGTCCGCCGTATCCGGCCAATACGGTTATGATGAAAGGCAGGTGCTGTACAACTGGTGGGCGGCGGGCCACGCGATGGAGAGTGATCTGAAAGGTCAGAAAAAGTTTAAGGAAGCCAAAATAGTCGCCACGGTCAACAAAAAGGCGGTGGAGACGTCGTATAACTACTACCGGATCAGTCCGCAGAATATTTCGGACCGCATTGGTATCGTTATCTTCTCACTGGTTTTTTACGTTGCCTATACGCTTTGGTACGGGTTTGCCATCATGTTCATGTTCGAAGGATGGGGATTGCGTCTTGATCATTGAAACCGGTGGGGTTTCAAAGTCCATATCGACGCGGGGCAGCGGCCGGGAATCCACCCGCGGCCCCGCGAACACAAGCCGACGGCGGGAAGCACCACTCCCCGCTCTCGGCTTTTTGGTTCCGTCAAGCGGCGGGTGAGCGGACTTCGGTTTTGTGAACATCGCGACGATATCTTGCCGAAAACCCGCAGGCGATGATAATGTTGATGATCTCGTCAACAGCCAGCCGGTATGGGGTCCGGACCGCATGAAAAAATTCAGGCGCATCCTCGAAAAAATTGTTCTGCGCCGAAAGGCGGTGTCAACAGCCGATATCGCCAAGCTGCGCCTGGATTTCCGGGAAAGATACGCCAACTTCAAACAGCTCATCAGCGCCAACAACAAGGCGCTCGAAATCATGGCCGATATCGAGGATACGCTTCAGGGAAAACGTCCCTTCGGCATGACCTTTGTGCGGTCCTGTGCCACCACTGTCGCTGTGAACGTCTTCCAGATGGTGGAAAAACTGCAGCGGCTGGCACCCGGAAAATATGATGCCCTGACCGGCCGTTTCAATGTCATCGAAAAAAATATCGAGCAGCTGTTGAGAGGCCAAAGGCCGGTTCAAGATGAACGCCTTGTCATTGCGCTGGAAGACATCGACAAAGACATGGTGGACCTGACCGGCAGCAAGATGGCCAATCTGGGCGAGATTAAAAACAACATCAAACTGAATGTGCCCTCCGGTTTTGTGATTACTTCTTCCGCCTATGATCAATTTATCGCACACAACGACCTCAAAATTGAAATCGACCGGCTGATGCAGTCGGCCGACCTGGATGACATTGAGAATCTCTATCGGCTGCACGCCCGTTTGAACCAGCTCATTGTTGAATCCGGCCTTCCCCGGGCGCTGGAAGACGCCATCACGGATGCCTGGCAAACCATGGAAAAAAAACACGGCTGCGGGATTACCGCGGCCATGCGCAGCAGCGCTCTGGGGGAAGATGAAAAAGGAAGCTCGTTTGCCGGTATGCACCGCTCCGAGTTGAATGTCAGCGCCGATCACGTTCTGGACGCCTACAAGCAGATCGTCGCCAGCAAGTACAGTCTGCCGGCCATCACCTACCGGCTCAACAAAGGCTTCAAGGATGAAGACATCGCCATGTGCGTCGGCTGCCTGGTAATGCTGAAGGCGGCCGCCGGCGGGGTGATGTACTCCCGCAATCCGCTTGATCTCAACGACGACAGTATTGTCATCAATGCCGCCTGGGGGCTTCCCAAGGCGGTCGTGGACGGCACGGTGGACGGCGATATGTTCGTTGTCGCCAGAGACCACCCCCTGAAAGTCATTCGCCGGGAAATTCGGGTCAAGGATCGAAAATACACCTGCTACCCGCTGGAGGGGGTCTGCCGCGTGGATATCACGGAAGACGCTGTCCGCAACCAGGCCTCGATTGACGAAGGGCAGATCCTGGCCCTGGCGGCAATGGCGGTTCAACTGGAAGACCACTACGGCAGCCCTCAGGATATTGAATGGGCCACGGGCCACCACGGGGAAATCTATCTTCTGCAATGCCGTCCCCTGCAGCAGATGGCATCGCCGGAGCAAAATCCGATGGCGGGGATCAGCGCCCGAGAAAAGGAAAGCGTTCTCCTGGCGGGGGGGATTACGGCCTGCCCGGGGGTCAGCGTCGGCACCCTCTATCGGGTCGACAGCGGACTGGATATCCTGTCATTTCCGCGCGGAGCGATTCTACTGGCGCAGGAGGCCAATCCCCGCTGGGCCTCCCTGTTGACGCGCGCCGCCGGTGTCATTACCGAGCACGGCAGTTTCACGGGGCACCTGGCCAATGTGGCCCGCGAATTCGGGCTGCCGGCCCTCTTCGGTGTCCCCGGCGCTGTCAAACAACTGCGTCCCGGCGATTTGATCACCCTCGACGCCGGCGGCCGGGCGATCCATGCCGGCCGGATCGAGGCCCTGCTCGCTGCGTCACCCCCGAAACCGAGCCTGATGATCGGCAGTCCCGTCCATGAAACCCTGGAACAGGTGAGCCGTTTAGTTGTTCCCCTGAATCTTCTGGATCCGGATGCCCCCGCCTTCACGCCGGCCCATTGCAACACGTTTCATGACATCACACGGTTTGTTCATGAAAAATCAGTCCATGAGATGTTCAATTTCGGCCGGGACCACAATTTTACCGAACGCTCGAGCAAGCAACTCTATTATCATGCCCCCATGCAGTGGTGGATCTTAAATCTGGATGACGGATTTAAAGAGGAAGTCGGCGGGAAATATATCAAACTCGAAAATATCGAATCGATTCCCATGCTGGCGTTCTGGGAAGGGTTTGCGGCCATCCCCTGGGACGGCCCGCCGCCCGTGGACGGAAAAGGACTGATGGCGGTCATGTTCCAGTCCACGGCTGACCCGGCCCTGACGCCGGGGGTGCGCTCCCGCTACGCGGACCGCAACTATTTCATGATCTCAAAAAATTACTGCAACCTGAACTCCCGGCTGGGGTATCATTTTTCCACTCTGGAAGCCCTGGTCAGCGACCGCACCCCGGAAAATTATATCGGGTTTCAGTTCAAAGGCGGGGCGGCCGATGATCGTCGGCGCATCAACCGTATCCATTTTATCAAAGGGCTGCTGGAAGAAAACAATTTTCGGGTGGAAGTAAAAGAAGACAACCTGATCGCCCGGATCGAAGGTTACGAACTGGCCTACATGCTGGACCGACTGAAGATCCTGGGCTATCTGACCCTGCACACCCGGCAGCTCGACATGATCATGACCGACAGCCGCAAGGTTAACTATTACCGGGCCAAAATACAAAAAGACATCCGGAAGATCACGGATCAGCCGCCGGACCGGGACCCTGCAGGTTAGCCCGGCAATTTGCCAGGTCGACGTTGTCATACCGGATTCCGGCTTTTGGCGGAATGACGGGATTTTGGCTTTGGCCGGCGGAATAACCGCATTTTATGCGGCGATTGAACCGGACCGGCCGCATATTGCCGGAACCGGCCCCCGAAATTACCTCTGCTTCTCCTGAGCCTGGAAGAAAATTTTTTTGCGCCCTGTAAAAAATGCCGACAGGTATTTCCGCTTCTTTCCCGCCACAGGTGCTTTCGAAATCGGGATTATAATAGTCATATCAGACGGATACGAGAAGCAATGGATGCCGGCGCCGCTGGCATG
>JAERRP010000489.1 GCA_016735415.1 Desulfobacterales bacterium
TGACCTGAACGGGCGTTCTAACGTCACCGCCGGAAACGATAACCGGGACGCTACCCATGGAGATTATCAAAACCACCGCCTTGATTACGATCAACGAAACCCTCGGGGTCCAGTTGATCGGCTTTTTGATTTTTGTCTTCATTATCAACCGCGTGATGTTTCGGCCGGTAAGGCGTAATATGGCGACCCGTGACGCCTATTTTTCAGCCCAGGCAACCGAGATCGCCGCTCTGCGGACCGAGCTTGAAACGCTGATGGCGGCTGTTCGGACCGAGGAAAAGGAGCGCACGCAGGATGCCCACCGCCAGCGTGAAGAACTTTGCCGATCTGGAAAACAGGAGGCCGATCAGGTGGTTGCCGCCGCCCGGGTGGAAATCAAAAAACTTGAGGCCGCCGCCGCAATGCAATTGGAAACCACCCTGGCCGCAGCACGGAAGGAAATCGAGACCGAATCCCGAAAGGTGGCCCGGGAGGTGATCCAGAGGCTCCTGGTGCCGGAGATCGTCAAATGAAAAGCTTTCCAATCCGCCGTCTGGCCGGAATTCCCCTATCAGCCTGTGTCAGTCTGCTACCGGCCGTGGCCTGGGCGGCGGACAGTCCTGATAACTGGCGCAGCACCTATGACATGGGGATGATGTGGGTGAATTTTCTGATTCTGATGGTTCTCCTGATCAAGTTTTTGCGTCCACCGGCCAGGAATTTTCTGAAAACCTACAAGGAGACCCTGGACAACAAACTTAATAAACTTGAAGCGGAGAAAACACAGGCGCAGGAGGCATTGCATGTCTTTCGAGAATCCATGCAGGCCCGGAAGACGCGCTGGAAAAATCGCTATCGAACAATTATCGCCCAGGGCGAACGCGAACGCCAGGCCTTGATCGAGGACGCCCGGACGCAGGCCCACCGCCTGATGGACAATACCAACCGCCAGATCGAAGTCCGTGTCCGCGAAGCCGGCCAGCGGCTCAAAGGCGAAATCGTCGATAACGCCATCGACGTGGCGATGGTAGAACTTCAAGCCAAAATGACGCCTGAAATTGAACGCCGCTGGCTGGCTCATTTTTTAAAGGGTATTGCGGCGACTTCACCCCTCCAAGCCTTGACGGATTCGTAAAAAGTCCGATAAATAATGCGTTTCTATCATCCGACAGGGAAATCGACAATCCGAGACGTCTCCAAACCAAAATTGAAACCCAGAATTTCATCACCGGCCCCTTCCCCATCCGATAATCACCCCGGTTCAATGGTTTTCGCCGACTCAGCGTAGCGATTCGAATGACATGACAACGACGCCCACTAAAACAGACGGCCTCTCCCGTATGATTTCCAGCGCAATGCGCGGAACACTGCCGTTGCTTCTGCTCCTGGTTGCGTTGACCGGCGGCATCGTTGCACTTGCGATCACGCCGCGTGAAGAAGAACCGCAAATCATCGTACCCCTGGCCGATGTCCTGGTATCGGCCCCCGGTCTCAGCGCCGCTCAGGTTGAACGCCAGATCGCCACGCCTCTGGAGAAGCTCCTGTATCAGATCGATGGCGTCGAGTACGTCTATTCCATGTCACGATCCGGGCAGTGTGTGGTGACAGTGCGGTTTTACGTGGGAGAAGACCGGGAAGATTCCCTGGTCAAAATCTACAACAAAATCTATTCGAATACGGACCGCATTCCGGCCAGTGTGGCCTCCTGGGTCGTAAAGCCGGTCGAAATCGATGATGTGCCCATCGTGGTGGCGGTTCTCTGGAGCGACACCCCTGAACGGACCGACGACTATCAGCTGCGGCGTCTGGCGGAGGAGATCGAACACGACCTGCAGTCCATCAAAAACACCAATCGGGTGACCGTTACCGGCGGGCGGCCGCGACAAATCCGGGTCGAATTGGATCCCAAAGCTCTGGCGGCCCGCCGCACGGCACCGCTGGATGTGCTCTGGGCCATCCGCGTCTCGAACCGCCTGCTGGCGGCCGACACCATTCCGATCCTGGATCAGACATTCGTGGTGGAAGCCGGCGCATTCATTCAAAATGCCGACGAGCTTCGGCATCTGGTGATCAACGTGATCGATGGCGTGCCGGTTTATCTTCAGGATGTGGCGCGCGTCATCGATGGCCCGGCGGAACCGGATCATTACACCTGGATTGGTTTTGGTCCGGCCGGCCGGCAAGCGCCAATATCGCCGGAGAGCTTTCCCGCCGTTGCCCTTTCCGTGGCCAAGAAAAAAGGCGCCAACGCCGTCTGGGTGGCGGATGCCGTTGAAGAACGCCTGGCCGAACTCGAGCAGACCCTGTTTCCAGCGGAAGTGCACTACGAAGTCATCCGCAATTACGGTCGGACCGCCAACGATAAGATCAATGACCTGGTTTCCAGCCTCCTCGTGGCGGTTCTGACGGTGGTGCTTTTCATCGGCGTATTCCTAGGCTGGCGAGCCGCGCTGGTGGTCGGCCTGGCCGTACCGGTATGCTACGGCATTACCCTGAGTCTCGATCTTCTGGCCGGATACACCATCAACCGCGTCACCCTGTTTGCCCTGATTCTGTCTATCGGCCTGCTTGTCGACGATCCGATCACCGGGGTCGACAATATCGAACGGTATCTGCGCAGCGATCAGGGCATCCGCCGGCAGCGCATTGTGGCGGCCATGGCTGAAATTCGCAATGCCCTGGTCATGTCCACCATCGCGATCGTTTTTTCCTTCGCCCCCCTGTATTTCATCACCGGGATGATGGGGCCGTATATGGCACCCATGGCCTTCAATGTGCCGATCACCGTTACCGCCAGCACCGTCGTGGCGTTTCTGATCACCCCCTGGCTGGCGTTGAAGCTGATCCGACCGTCAGCGGCAGGACCGGTCGCCGATACAACCCGGACGCCCGTGGTCCGACTATATGCCCTGTTGCTGAAACCGCTTTTGAAAACACGACGGCGCTCCTGGGCGTTTCTGGCGCTGGTCGGGTTCCTGTTTTGCATCTCGATCACCCTGCCGGTGCTGCGGCGGGTGCCGCTCCAACTACTGCCCTTCGACAACAAAGACGAGTTCCAGATTATCGTCGATATGCCCGAGAGCAGCACCCTGGAGCGCACCCAGGCCGTGGCCGCAGTCTTGGGAAGCTATCTGCACCAGGTGCCGGAGGTCGTGAACTACACGGCTTTCGTGGGCCAACCCTCGCCCATGGATTTCAACGGCATGGTGCGCCACTATTATCTGCGAGAGGGCGCCCACGAAGCCGATATCCGCGTCAGGCTTGCCCGCCGCCAGCGCCGATCGCAACAATCCCACGCCATTCTTCTGCGCATCCGCCGCGACCTGGAAGCCATCGCCCGCCGGAACGGCGCCCGGATCAAACTGGTGGAAGTCCCCCCGGGGCCTCCCGTTATGGCGACGCTGGCCGTCGAGCTTTACGGCGACCAACAGCTCCCCTACCGAACCCTGCAAACAGCCGCCGGCGTGCTGGAAAATCGTCTCCGGCAGGAACCGCTGGTGGTCGATGTGGATAGTTCCGTAGGGGATGATCAGCAGAAGATCACTTTCGAGCCGGACCGGGAAAAAGCCGCGCTTTCCGGCCTCGCCACCGAGGATATTGCCGCGACCGTGCGCATGGCGGCCCATGGCCTGACGGCCGGACACCTGCAAATCCCCAGCGAAATAAATCCACTGCCGGTAATATTGAAACTGCCGCTGGCGACACGCAGCGACCCCCGCGAATTGGCGGCATTACAAATCAAAGGGCGCCCCGGAATTACGAAAATTCGTGAAAAAGGCGGCGTGCGGGATGCGCCCCAACCACTTGTGCCGCTGGCCGAATTGGGGTCGTTCAACGCATCGCTCCAGGACAAAATCATCTACCATAAAAATCTCAAACCCGTGGTTTACGTGTTTGCCGAGCTGGCCGGGCGGATGCCCGCCGAAGTGGTCCTGGACGTCGCGGCCGACCTCGACCGCGAAGAAAACAATAGCCGCCCGGTTCCCCTGGGGCGGCGCACGTATTTAAATGCCGGCGGCGGCCTGCCATGGCAATTGCCGGCTGGAATCCGCGCCGTCTGGAACGGTGAAGGCGAATGGAAAATCACGCTGCAGGTTTTCCGCGATCTGGGAATCGCATTCGGGGCGGCCCTGCTGGGTATTTTCTGGGTATTGCGGATACAGACCGGCCTGTCCGCCATCACCGGCATTATCATGCTGGCGATCCCCTTGTCGGTGATCGGAATCATGCCCGGCTTCTGGTTTTTAAACCTGGTTGGGACTCGATCGGTGCATGGCTTTCCCGATCCAATCCTTTTTACGGCGACCGCCATGATCGGCATGATCGCTCTGGCCGGTATCGTGGTGCGCAATTCCCTGATCCTGGTCGAATTCATCCACATGGCCCTGCGCAATGGCCGCCCCCTGGCGGATGCCCTAGTAGAGGCCGGCGCGGTCCGCATGCGGCCCATTTTTCTGACGGCCGGCACCGCCTTGCTGGGTAACCTCGTGATCACCCTCGATCCGATATTCAGCGGTCTGGCATGGGCCGTCATCTTCGGCCTTGCGGCCGCCACCATGTTTACCCTGTTTTTGGTGCCGGTGCTCTACAACCTGCTATACAGCCATAAGCCCGGACACGGGCTAAGGGCGAAAGGAGAAGACGTCGCGTGAAAGGGCCATGGAAAATTGGGATTCTGATTCTGGCGCTGGCGCTGCTTGGCGGCACCATGGCACTGCTGGCGGGGTTTTTCGAAACCAAAATTCCGCTCGAGGCCGGGCGCAACCCGCTGCCGGACAAGGACGGTCCGGTCCTGAAAGTGGCGGTCCAGGCCGAACCCTCCTTTGAACAGGCCGCCGGAACCATCCGCTCCCGCACCGAAGCGGCGATTGCGCCGCTCATCACTGCCACGATCGCCGCCATTCAGGTCAGCGCCGGCGATTTGGTCGAACGCGGCGACGTACTGGTGGTGCTCGATTCACGCGAACTCGCCGCGCGCAGGGATCAGGCGCAACAGGGAGTGGCCGCCGCCAAAATCATGCGGGCCAGAGCCGAACGGGATTTCAAGCGGATTCAGGATGTTTTTAAGACGGCTCCCGGGGCCATATCCAAAATGCAGTACGATCGCGCCCGGGCCGAAATGCAGACGGCTCGGACGGCGCTCGTACGCGCCCAGCGCCGTATGGACGAGTCCACCACCGCGCTCAGCTACGGTCGCATCACGGCACCCTTTCCCGGGCGCATCATCGATCGCTACGCTGAACCCGGCGACACGGCCCGCCAGGGTCAACCGCTGCTGCGCATGTACGACCCCTCCGCCATACGCGTCGAAGCCGGCGTACGCGAATCCCTGGCTTCCCGGCTGCATCGTGGTCAGCCGCTCGTGGTCCGGGTCGATTCCCTGAATCAGGACTTCGAGGCGGTCGTGGAGGAAATTGTCCCCTCCGCCGACCCGGGTTCAAGATCGGTCCTGGTCAAAGCCGGTCTGTCCGCAAGCGCCGGCCTGTATCCGGGCATGTTCGCGCGCCTGCTGATTCCCACCGGCACCACGGAGAATATTTATATCCCGCTTGAAGCCGTCATCCATGTCGGTCAACTGGATTATGTCATCGTTAAAACCACCCGGGGACCGGGCCGACGATTTATCCGCCTGGGAACGCCGGCCGGCGACAGGGTCGCGGTCCTCAGCGGCTTGCAGCCGGGAGAAGAAATCTTTCTGGACGTCGATTAGAAAATCGGTGGACGTGGGGGCGCCGGCAGGGTTTGATTCGAACCGAAATGCATTTTCCGCACAGTTATTCTCCGTCCAGGGCTTTCCTTACCTGCTGGGAGAACTCGTTCATGCTGAAGGGCTTCTGGATAAAGCCTTGACAGCCTCGATCCAGGATCGCCTGG
>JAERRP010000718.1 GCA_016735415.1 Desulfobacterales bacterium
CACCGAGATCTACTCTCTTTCCCTACACCATGCAGTTAAGAGCACCTGTTTTGCAGCCTGAAAGGCCTCCGGTCTCAATTTCTGGTTGACCGTGTCGGTAATCGTGCGGCAATCCCGCCCCAGCTGGTATCCCGGTGGATCGTTCTTGCTCACCATGTCCAGCACGCTTTGCGGCGGCGGTAAAAGAACGATCGCCGTGAATACCAGGACGGCAAACACGAGCAGGACCGGTTTGTATCCCGGCCGGTTTTTCCATGTCCACCCCTGGTCCACACCCCCATCTATTGCTATATGATGTGCCATGCATCCTCCTTGCAGATCATCTTCATACCGTCTTGGCCGTCCGTGTCCGTCATTGGCAGCGTTGCCGGACGCCCTGTCGTCGCCATGATTGCGTGTTTATTTTCATCTCGCCGGAAAAATATTCGTGAAAAATGCGGGCTAAAGCGCGCAGGCCTTGATGGCCTCAAAAACGGCTGCAAACACATCCGTCAGGCGCAGTATCCCGACAATGGCGCCCCCCCGGTGCACCAGCAATGATTGATCCCCGCCGACAACCAGTTGGTGAATGGCCTCGTCCAGCGTGGCGGTGGCATCAATGAATTCGCCATCCGCAGGTGCCCGCATGAAATCCTTGACCCTCTGCCCCGCCGCTTTTTTGCAGATATCGAGCATGGCGCCGCCCCAGAGATCGTAATGCGACATCAGGGATTTCATGAATCCGCGGGTCAGGCCGGAATGGGCCAGGTTTTCGCGCTCCAGCATTTTTTCATATTTCGGTTCCAGGGCCCTGAGGATATCCGTCTGGCTGATCTTACCGACAACCTGCCCGCCGGCATCCATGATCAGGATAGCGCGGTGACGATAGCGGGCCGGATCGAACTCTTCCTGGGCCTTTTCCAGGGCAATCACGGCCTCGTAAAGCGTGTCCCCCTCTGAAACCGTGGCATATTCCGAAAGGGGCACCATCAATTTTTCAGCAGTATTCGTATTCACGACCTTTTCCTTTCCAGCACTTAAGGGTTCGCGCCAAAATAGGTTCACAAATTTCAGGGTTGAGGCGCCCGTCAGGCAAGGCGTGAAAGCGCAGGAATAGCCGGCCTATTCCGAGCTTTGGCAACGCCGCCGGGCGGGATGCATCGGCGCTTAAAATGTACGTTATTTTGGCGCGAGCCCTAAGCCCGGCTGCCATCGAGCACATCCGGCGCGGATGCCTGCAGCAGTTTCCCGACAGCCTCCTTGATGCGTTCAACGCTGTCCCCTTCTTTTTCTATGACCGTAAGGGCGACATTCTCTTCCATAAAAAACTCGTCGTCAGAATATTTCCGATGGGCGTGGAGTACCACCGGAAGGGCGGGAAGCCTTTCATTCAAAGCCTTGAGCAGGGAAGATGCCTCCATGCCGGGCAAATCGGGATCCAGGATTAACAGGTCGATGGCCCCCGGGGAATAGGCGATCCGGAGGACATTTTCGCCGGTTCCCGCCAGCATGATGCGGTAGCCCTCCTTCATCATTTCGCGCATTAAAAACTTACGCACGTGCGCGTTGCGGTCGGCAATCAATATGGTATGGGTTTCTTCCATCATCCGATCCGGCTCCACCGTGACAGGATCCTATGGGCGAAGAATTCGCTCGATCGCAAAAAACAGGTCCTGCTCTCGCACCACCCCCGCGACCCGGCCGGAAAGTTCCACGACCAGCCGCCGGGCGTTGCCGCTGACCATCATGTAGGCGGCCTCCATAAGACTGGCAGCGCCATCGATGGTCGGTGGCGGGGGAGACATCACCTCTCTTATCCTGGTTTCAGACTTCTTCAGAATCGTTTGACGGAACATGTTTTTCCAGAACATGGGGGAGTACTGAATGCTGTCGGCCGTAGAGGGCTTGGCGGCTGTCAGATACGGAGGCATTGCCATTTCGAGCAGATCCCTGATGGTTAAAATCCCCTCGATTCCCGCTTTCGCGTTCATCACCAGGATGGAGCGATGGCCGGTTTCTATAATCCGGCTGGTGGAACTCTTTAGCGCAAACGTCTCTTTCAAGGCCGAAATCGCCTCCCTGACGGTGCCGTTCCCGTCGAGGGTCGTGTACTCCTGGAGCGGCACCATGATCCCCATGACGCGTCGCTCCTCGTAGTCTCCGGTCTGTTTGCCGTGCTGATGGGCGTCTCTGATCTTGGCGGCCAGGAGGCCGATATCACACGGTTTGGTCAAATAATCATAGGCCCCCCCGCCAAGGGCTTCCCGGGCCGACGGCCCGGCCCCGTGCCCGGTCAGCATGATCACCGGAAGGTCGGGATAGTGTTCTTTGATCTTTACCAGGGTCTGGTGACCGTCCATCCCGGCCATTTTGATATCCAGAATGACGACATCCGGCTGCTCGACAAGTTTTTCGATGGCCTCCTCCCCGCTGGCCGCCAGGATGGTTTCAAAGCCCTTGCGATGCAGCAGTTTCTCGGTCGTGGTTCGAAATTGCTTTTCGTCGTCGACCATCAAAACTTTTATTTTTTCACTCATTTTACGCATCTCCCTATGGGTGACCGCCGTATCCCTACCTGCGGTCGGCGGGCTGACGCAACGCTGATGACAACAAGGCTGACCTATCCGCCTGGCGGCGCAACCAAAAACAACAGCGACCAGAAAAACAACACCACGCCACTGATGGATGCAGCGATGATCAGGACCGCCTGGCTTCTTTTGAAGCCCAAAGACCTGGTCATCCCGGTCCCGATCAGCCACCATTTATAGGGCTCGGCGATCCAGACCGTAAATGGAATCCAGGACACCAGCAACGCAACGCCGGATGACAGAGCGTAAATGCTGAAAAAACGGGCGAAAGCCACCCGTTTGCCCATCGTCATCACCATCACGGCAAAACCCGCCCCGGCCGTGATCAGAACCATGCCCAGCGCGTTGACGAACAGCACCCCGCCCCATATCACCGGGTCGGCGGGCATGCGGCTCACGATACCGGCGACAGCGAAGACAATGCTGGAAACGATCAGCACCAGCAGTGGTCTTTTCATACCGAGATCAACCGGAAGCAGGCTGAAAAACGCACGGGGTTGCCCCAGCAGTTGGGCGATCACCTGAAAATAATATCGCCAGGTGAACTTTTCGTGTGCCTTCATCTTTTCTTCCCCGCTAAAACAGACCGATTTTGTATAAAATTCCGGCCACAAGGATGGCGATGGTCAATAGAAAATAGAACCGGCGCTCGCCTTCCTTACGGAAATAGATTTTCCCGTTTGAATACAGCATCCGTTCTTCCCGCTTGTCTGCATGTCCCTGGTTAGGTTCACCCATCGATCTGCTCCTGTTATTGCGGCTAAAAAACGGTCGCTGGTCAGAAACCCGGCAGGCCGCCGAACCCCCTGAACACCCAGTAAACCGAAGTAAGCAGGGCCAGAAGGACATTGGCGACGAACCACATGATGGCCCCCACCCTTAGATAGTCTTTCGGCTCCAGGTAACCACTGGCGTATACAATGGCGTTGGGCGGCGTACCGATGACCAGGCAATAGGCAAAAGAAGAGGCCGCCGCCGTGGCCATGGCCATAAAGGGCAGATAGGTGGTCCCCGGGTGAACCAGCCCCGCCATGTTCAGGGCAATGGGACCCACCGCCGCAGCCGCAGGACCGTCCGCCATCAGGTTGGTCATGATGGACGTCAAACCGTTGTTCACCAGCATCAGGGGTATGCCCGAGTCCATGCCCAAAGGTGCAAGGACATCGATGCAGGTCCGGGCCATCCAGTAGGCCGCGCCGGTACTGTCCAGGGTCTTGCCGAATATAATGGCGCCCGCATACAGCCACACGACCCCCCAGTCCACCTTTTCCTGATAGTCCCGCCAGTTGACCACGCCGGTCAGGATATAGGCCACCGCCCCGGCAATCGCGATCACCCCGATCCCCAGACGCACCGGATAGATGCCCAGGTTGAAAAAAATCTTTTCCGTAAACCAGCCCCACAGCATGACCAGAAAGATGATCAGGGCCAATACCTGTTTGCGGTTCCAGCCGCCCATTTTGTCGATTTCGCCTCGCAGGTGTTCCATGGCCGGGGCCAGGGAGACGATCCGGGGTTTGAAGCGCCAGTTCACGACGAGCCAGCTGACGGGAATCATGGCCAACACGAAGGGCATGGCATAGCTTACCCACTGAAAATAACCAATGTCCAAACCGAACATGTCCTCCAGATAGGTCATCATGATCACGTTGCGGGCGCCGCCCGAAGGCGCGCCGAAGCCCCCGATGTTGCAGGCCATGGCAATGGCGATCATCAGCATCTTGGCCAGTTCCGGGTCCTCCGGCACTTCCCTGGTGAGGCTGTTCTGGTACAAAAGCATTCCGATGGGTAAAAACATGGCGGCCAGGGCATGGTCGGAGATAAACGACGCCAGGGGCGCGATGATGACAAAGAAGATCAGGGTGATCCATTTCACATGGGGTACCGCCAGCTTCCTGAACATGGCCAGGCAGACCCTCTTATCCACCCCGGTTTTTACGAACGCCGCTGCAAACATGAGGCTGCCCATAATAAACCAGCAGGCATCGCTCCAGTAGAGCATGGCCGCCTGTTTGCGCGTGACAACGCCCGTGAATACCAGAATCAACCCGATGCAAAAGGCCACCCCCGGCAGGGGAATGCATTCCGTCAAAAAACAAAAGACCACAAAAACCACCATGGCCATGGCGACCTTGATGTGCCAGGCGCCCTTGTCCGCGGCGGCCTTGTCCGCACCCGACAGGTCTTCATAGCGAAGGCCTTCCTTGCGAAGCGTCAGGGCATCCGCCATCAAACCGGCAAAATTCTGGTCCGTAACGTTATCCGCGATATAAGCTTTGGACCTGGCCAGGTTTTGGGGGTCGACCTGAATCTTATACTTTCGGCACCACTTGAGGTTGCGATCTAAGAAGCGGGATTTGGAAAGGGCCCCCATCTGCATGTTCTGCTCCATGATCTTGGCGGTCAGAAGCTGCCACTGGAGCGCATCCGAACTTTCCTGCTTAAAAAGTTCCCGGGTAATGTGATTCACAACCACCCCGGGCCCGACCTTGTATTCCGTCCCGACGTCTTTCATTCCATCCGATGTGGGCAGGAGCAGGATAAGGGCAAACAGCACCACCGGGATAAAAAATAATTTCCAGTCCACATATTTATCGTACCCCGTCGGTTTATTGCTGGATTCTTTCACCATTGTTCGCACCCCTTTATTCGTTGAGGAGAAAAACGCCCGTGTCGATGGGACCTTCTCACGAATCCCTGATAATCGCGCGCGGCGATTTCATCAGGTCCCGCATCCGGGCCACCCGGATTTTATCTTCCAACCCCTGCCGGCGCGAGAAGGCTTCCTCGGCTTTGGCAATCAGCTCGTCGATATCCGCGGGCTTCATCAAATAATCGCTGGCCCCGGATTTTAATCCATCGATGGCCGATTCCACGGTGGCGTGCCCGGTGAGCATGATCACCTCGGTCATGGGAAATTGTCGCTTGATTTCCGCCAGGGTGGCGTTTCCATCCATGCCCGGCATCTTCACATCCAGAATCACCACATGGACCGCGGTCCCCCGCAGTATTTCCAGCGCTTCCGCGCCGCTGGAGGCCGTCCAAACGGCATAGCCCTTTCTTTCAAGCAGCTTTTTGGTCGTGGCCAGAAACCGCTCCTCGTCGTCCACCAGCATGAGTTTCATTGCTTTCATATTGTTCTCCCTTCCGGATTTCCGCCCTGCCGGGATGAGTCCAACCGTTTCGTCCCCTAAATTGGGGCACCCGGTCGCATTTGAGATGCGATCCAAACCGTCATTTCTCCCCGGCCCTTGCAATCGGCAGACGAATGCAAAAAACGGTGCCGCTGCCCTGCTCGCTCGTCACCTCCATGCCCCCCCCCATGCCGTCAATGATGCCGTAACATACGGCCAGCCCCAGGCCGGTCCCTTCGCCCACCGGCTTGGTTGTAAAAAAGGGAGAAAACACCTTCGTGAGATTTTCCGGACTGATGCCGCAGCCGTTGTCCGCAACTATGATTTCCACGAAGCCCTCCGACTTAACTTCCGTGGTAACGCTCAGCTCTCCGCCGGAGGCCCCGTGCCGCGCAAGAATGGCGTCCATGGCGTTGTTGAACAGGTTGATCAGAACCTGTTGAAGCTGGGCCGGATCACCCTGGACCGGGGCGGTATCGCCCGCCACATCCTGCACCACCGTGATCCCATGGACGCTTGCCTTTTTGGCCACCATCTGGATGACTTCGGGGATGTAATTGCGAAGATCGATGTTCTGAACCGTGGGGTCGCTTTGCCGGCCAAACCTTAAAATCGCCTGGGTGATTTGAGCGCAGCGGGAAATTTGAAGGGTCACCTGCGCCATCGACTCCTCCAGTTCCGTCAGTGACGGGGAGGCCTTTAAATCACCGGCCTCCTTGAAATCGCCCAAAATCGCCTCCATGAGAGATTGCTCGCCTTTGATGATCTGAAGGGGATTGTTGATTTCATGGGCAAACCCCGCGGCCATCTCCCCCAGCTCGGCCAGCCGGCTGGCACCGATGAGCTGCTGTCCCAATTGCTCCTTCTCCGCATCGATTTTTTCCATGCGGCCCACAATCCGGTTGGTGAGATAAAATGCGGCACCCACGATCAGAAAAGCGCCTAACAGACTAATCAGGGCGGTGGCGTAAATGGTGGTGCGAAGCGCGTGAAAGGCGTCGGATTTGGCCTGGCGCACGAATAAAACCCACGATCCGCCCTTGAGGGGTTCTGCGGCATACAGATATTTTTCCTTGGAAAAACAAGTGTGGCTCAGAAGGTCGATGCCATCCTGACGGTTTTCCAGATGAATCGTGTCACTGGGTTCCTCCAGAAGGTTTCCGCCGGATCTTCGCGTCGTCTGAAGCACGCCCTCCGAATTGATGATGTAGGCTTCACCGGTTTGACCGATTTCCACGCGCCCCACCAGGGTGTTGCAGGTCCGGCTGTCGATGGTG
>JAERRP010000739.1 GCA_016735415.1 Desulfobacterales bacterium
GCGTCATTGGACAACCGTTATTTCCAATCACGCTACAAGGGCGCGCGTCGGTATTTATAAATCGGGTCCCTGCATGCTGCGGATCAGGTGTCCTGCCAGGAATGTACCGGCAATGGCCATGCACTCCATATCGAGGTAGGCTTCGGCGGATTGGCGGAACAGAATGGTACACTGGGCCGGAAATTCGTCGTCCCGGTCGTTGAACCGCAGGAGGACCGGAATGCGGGGCAGGAAATCGAACATCATGGACAGGTCGTGGGAGGCGCCGTCATCGAAACGCACGCCACCCAGGCCGCGGCAGGCATTTTCGAGCGCGAATTGGTTGTCGCTAAAGGAGGTTTCGATGATTTTGTTGGTATTGGCGGTAAAATAGCTTACGAGCGGTCCGGCGTCCTTGAATTCACGATAGGTCACCCATTCACCCAGCGTGGGAGCCGCTTGCGGGCACTGCAGGACATAACAGCACAGGACCACGCAGAGGGCATAATTGACCGGTTCCCCGGAAAGTTTGAAAACCCCCTGCCGGGTAAGGCGGTAAGCCGACCCGTAAAGTCGGATCAGGAGATCCGGCCCCTCGATGTCGGCCCCCAGCATTGCGGCCCGGGACAGCAGATCGATGTCGGCGATCCGGGCCAGGTAGTTGCGGTAAGTCTCCTCGAAAACGGTGGCTTTGGCCGTCATGTGTCACCTCCTGGGGCGAACCCTAAGACCTGCCGCTTTGCTTCAGCACTTCAATCGCCTTCATAATCTCGTCGTATTCATCTTCCAGGTCCAGGAGCAGTTTCATGACCGTTGGTTTGACCGAGTGGGCCGGCAGACGCCGCTGGGCCTCGGCGATTTCTTCTTCCAGTTCACGCCGCCGCTGGTGGAGTTCTTGGATGGTTTTCATAGCTTTTTCATTTCGTGGGCGCCGGCCCGTTCGCGCACGGTACGATCATCCTGTCGAAAAGGTGACGTCAATGGCTCTCAGTAATCGATGCCGGCCGGCAGGACATGCGCGGCACTGTGAACATGACATGGTGTCACCGCATATACCATACCACATCCCGGACAGCGTGAAACCATAGATGTCATTTTGAAAATGCCGGAGCAGTCTGAACACGCCATATCGTACGGAAGGGGAACCGGCATTTCCGCATAGCCCATTATCCTATCCGGAACAGAAAAGAATTGTGCTAAGTCAAGAAACAGGCGCGATTGGTTGCCGATGTTACCCAACCACCGATTTGTTGCGAGTCCATTGGAACGCCATGATTTGACGACAGCGGCAATCAAGGCCATCATTAACAGGCTTTTGAAATCAATATTTCCAATAACCGGGTAAGCTTGGCGCCATCCGTCTGATCATAATGCCGGGTCTGAATCCCTGGAATATCTTTTTTCTGTGCGCCAGCGCTTATCTGGGCGACATCAGTCAGGTTGCCGACGATCAAGAGCGGCCAGTCTCGAATTCTTCTAATGAAGAATGTAAGAATTCTATTGCCCACGGGCGACGTTCCGCTATCATTATCCGGGAACGCTGGCAGATGCTGGGATTCGCGGATCCGGACCAGGCCCGCATTGTTGCCGGCATTTGTCTGGAGGCCGCCGGAATGTGATCGGCCGCATCAATCTGGAAGGGTTCCTGGAACGGCGGCGAGGGTGAGCGGCATTGCCGCTAACGGCGAAGAATGCGGATCCAGCGCCAGATGTTGAGGAGCCCCACCAGGGCATTGGCCACATAAGTCAGCGCACAGGCCAGCAGGATGCGGCGGGCGGCCGGGATATCCTCCGGGGGGATATAGTTGCCGGTGGAAAGAAGGGGGAGGGCGCGTTTGAAACTGGCGTTTAATTCGGTTGGAAGCGTCAGCAGATGGACGACAATCGGGATGCACAGGCTCGCGAGGCCTCCCAGCAGCATGAGCAGTCCCGCCGCGGGAACGCGGGCGACAAGGGCGAGTACCGGCACGACGACCATGATGCCGGCCCCGATGCGCTCCATGCGGGCCGCTGTCCCGATCATGCGGGTGCGGGCGGTGAGCGGCGGGTAGTGCTCACGGTCCTGGAGGGCATGACCGACTTCGTGCGCGGCCACGACCACCGCCGTCAATGTTTTACGGCCGCAGCTCGTGGTGGTCAGGCGCACAACTTTTGTCTCCGGATCGGAGTGATCGCCCAGGGGGGTTGCCTCCACCTCGACCCCCTCCAGGGGCATTTTTGCCAGGAGCAGCCGGGCCAGGTCAAAGCCGTTACCGGAAAAGTATTCCTCCCGGTTATAACGATTGAGGATGTGGCGGGCCCAGAGATGCGGACCGTACAGCATGATGGCGGCAAGGATGATCAGGGCGAGGATCATGGGTTAGCGGGGGAAGAGCCGGACGATTCCCAGCAGGGTGACCAGGGCGCCGGCCAGCAGGCAGAAGGACAGGACGATGGCCCCGCCTTCATTGGCCAGCGCCCGCGACAGCCCCACCCCGGCGGCCACGATCGCGCCGCCGCCGGCGATAAACCCCAGGGCGCGCATATTTTTTTTAACGAGAGCAGTGGCCGCCGCCACGATAAAAACCACCGCCCAGCAGATCAGAACGACATTGGAACTGTACATCGAAAGACCCTTTTCCCTTGGGGGCCGCCGCATTCCGTCCGGCGGCGGTAACCGTTTTGGTATGCGCTGCGGGATTTCGCATATCCGGCCACGAATGGCAAGGCCGAGCGTGCCATCGCCGCGTCAGAGGATTTCCCCGCCGGCCGGGATGGGGGCGTTCAAAATAGAGGTTTCAAGGCTTCCAGCGTTTCTTCCGGATCCGGCCGCACCGTATAGTCGGCGTTGATGGCCGTGTGGCGGACTATCCCTTCCGGATCGACGATCAGACGGGAAGCCATGGGCAGGCTCCAGCTGTCGTCCCCATTGTATTTTTCCAGATCGATACCGAATTTCTGGTAAAGGGCCTTGAGGTCGTCCGGCAGTTGGAAGCGCAGGCCGTAGCGCGCGGCGACGGCATTGCCGGGATCGCTCAGGATTTCGAAGGGCAGCTTCTGCTGCTCCCGGATAAAGCGGTTGTGTTCGACCAGTTGCGGCGAAATCAGGACCAGGTTGGCCCCCACCTCGGCAAATTTACCGGCGGCTTCTCCCAGAGCTTCCAGCTCCAGATTGCAGTTCGGTCACCAGCGTCCGCGATAAAACGCGAGTATCAGGAAGCCCTTGTCCAGAAGATCCCCCAGGGCGATTTCGGTGCCTTCCGTATTCGCCAGGCGGAAATCCGGCGCCAGCGCGCCGATTTTCACGGTCGGGGTCAGAATACCCGAATTCTCCAGCTCCTCGGTGGCGCGGTGCATGATGGCCAGAGCTTCCGGTGGGGCCTTGGCCTCGAAATCCTTTTTGTGCGCATCGAGTCTGGCTTGCAGATTCATGATGTCTCCTTATTTCCAAAGAATTGTTGTAGACACGTTACGGGACGACGGATGGAAGCCGGTCCCGAGAATAGGTCATAACATAGATGCGATCACGCGTTTTGCAACCGGGGTATGGGTTTTCATCAATCGCGGGGTGATCATTGAACGCGAATCGGGCCAACAGTGTGAACAATTCCGAATCGGATGCGTCGGGAATGATTCGGTCGTGCGGGGCGATTGTTGACTTTCAAGGCCTGGGATTCTATCGTCGCGGGAAGCTGGAAAAGGCATCCGGACGGCAGCGCTAATCCGGTATCCCGCAATGCAGACGGCAATCCAGTTGGCACACGCGGCTGTTGGCGATGGCGGTATGAACGCCGCCTTCGGGATCGGAACGACATCAGGGGAGATGAATGTTGATGCTTCATCCCTGATGCGACCATTTGCTGGAATTGGCATTGAAGGAGGCAACATGAATCTGGAAGCATTCGTGCAATCCATGGCGGCCAACGCCGATCCGCCCGCGGGATTCAGGCAAACCCTGCAGTCGCTGTGGTGGGATAAGAAAGGGGACTGGGACCGGGCCCATGCCATCGCCCAGGAGATCCCCACCGTGCCGGGCAGTGCCGTGCACGCCTACCTCCACCGGGAAGAGGGCGTGCTCTGGAATGCCGACTACTGGTACCGGCGTGCCGGACGGCCGCGGCCGGACATGGCCCTCGAAGAAGAATGGCAGGCGCTTGTGGAAGAAATGCTAACCGGTTGACCGCCTTCGGTTTTCTCCTGACGGCCGACCGTGCGGCACGGAATTGCCTGATCGGAACCGGGGCGCTCCTGAGAACGATGCCGCCTGGAGGTGCCGGGATAAATGAATACAGAGGGAATGTCTGTTGAAAAGCGATCCTTACCGATGGTTATCAAAAGTGTATGATCCCCTGGTTGAGCCCTTCAACGCCACCCTGCGAAATATCGGTTTCAACATGGTGCCGTTGGAAAAGGGTATGCGTGTTCTCGAGGTCGGATGCGGCACCGGCACCAATCTCCAGATGTATCACCAGGCCGGGTGTGATGTCTTCGGCATTGACCCGTCGCCCGCGATGTTAAGGGTGGCCCACCGGAAACTTGGCCCTGAGGCCCATTTGCATCAGGGGGATGCAGCCCGGATGCCCTATCCCGATGACACTTTTGATCTTGGCCTTGCCATGTTGACGCTGCACGAGATGCCCCGGTCGACAAGGCTGCGCGTCATCGGCGAATTTCTCCGGGTCGTGAAGCGCGAAGGGCGTCTGCTGCTGATCGATTTCCATCCGGGGCCGCTCAAATTTCCCGGGGGTTACGGAAATAAGCTTTTCATTTTGCTTATCGAAAGGATCGCCGGGCGTGAGCATTTCAGAAATCACTGCGACTTCATTGCCCGCGGCGGACTCCTGCCCTTCATCGAAAGAAGTTATCTCACGATTGAAAAACGGAAAATTATCAGCGGCGGCAACCTGGCCCTGTTTGCGGTAAAGTCGCGTTAGTTTGATGCAACTGTCTCCACAAGGATTCCGATTCGATGGAACATATGCTGGCCGACAACGTTTTGCGATCGAATACCATTTTGTATTGCCAACAATGGCGTTCGACCGTTACATTTTACCGGGATGTGCTCAAGCTGGCCGTCAACCATGAGACCGACTGGCTGGTTGAATTCAAACTGCAGGGCCAGGCCTATCTCAGCATTGCCGATGCCCGTCGGACAAGCATTCCAGGCGCGGACGGCCGTGGCCTGACCCTTTCCCTGCAAGTTCGTGATCTGGACCGGGCGCATGCGCTTCTGGGCCAAAGCGGGATCAGGGTTTCGGCGATACGGCCGGTCTGGGGGGCCCGGGCTTTTTATCTTTACGATCCGGAAGGCCACCGCATTGAATTGTGGTCCTGATACCTGACGATACAGAAACGAGGGCGAATGACAGACGACAGGCTAATACCGGGCAATCTTTTGACAACCGCGAAGGCGTTCATGCCGCACACGGACGTGGAACGTGCGCTTGCAACGGCGCTGTCCCTGGATGTGCCGTTCTGGCCGCAACTGCCCAACTACAGCTATTATGAAGACATGTACGTCCAGGCCGCCGAACATTTCCCCGGGATTGTTCTGGATGTCGAAAAGCGTACGCTGCGCTTTTCGATCGAAAAGTTTGCGGAAGAATTCGAAGAAACGTTGTTACGCTTTGACGACCCGGACTATTTCGACATCAGCGAGACCTATTCCGCCGTTTATCACCGCTTTCTCGCACTGGACCTGGCGGACCGGCCCGCCATCCGGGGGCAACTCGAAGGCCCCATCAGCTTCGGATTCAACATCCTCGATCAGGACGAACGCCCCATTCTCTTCGATGACACCGTCCGCCCGTTCATGTTCGAGTTCATGGCCCGGCGTTTGAATGTGCAACTGGCGCGGCTGAAGCAGTTGAATCCCAGGGCCTTCATGTTTGTCGACGAGCCCGGGCTGCAGTTTCTGTTTTCGGCCATGGCCGGCTACAGCGACCTGCAGGCCAAAGGGGATCTGGACCAATTCTTTGCCCAGGTGGACCGGCCCCGGGGCATCCATCTGTGCGGCAATCCCGACTGGGATTTCCTGCTCAATCTCGATCTGGATGTCCTCTCCATGGATATCTACACCAATGCGGAGATCTTTGCCTCCTACGCCCCCGCCATTCAAAGATTTATCGACCGGGGCGGCATCCTCGTGTGGGGTATTGTGCCGACGGGTTTCGAGACTTTTGGTCTGGAGCCCATGCCGTCGCTGACCCAGCGCCTCGAAACCGTCTGGCAGGTTTTGTGGTCCCGGGGCGTCGATCGGCAGCAGCTGGTTCAGTCCAGCCTGCTGTCGCCGGCAACCTGTTGTCTGGTCAATCCGGACAGGGACCAAACGGTGAACCGGGCCTTTGCCGCCGTCCACCGGATGGCCCTCGAATTGAGGGAAAAATACCAGCACGATCTGGGTTAGAACCCTTATCCATCAAACCCGCCGGTTTGCGTCGGTCAACGCGCGAACACGGCGGAGATGCCAACCGTAATCCGGTTTTGCCATGCCAAGACTTTACATCGAAGAGTATACCCGCATCCTGTCCGGCCGGCACGTCAGCATTGCCTGCCGGGAGGGGATTCTGCGTGATCACTTCGCGGCGATCATCAACGACATCAAGTTTTTAAACCGCCAGGGGATTTTAACGACCCTGCATCACAACATGGCCAACCGTTTTGCCAACCAGAAGCATTTCCGCATGCTGACGGAACGCCTGCCGGAAACCCGTATCGTCCGTGTCGATGCCGATGCGGATTTCTACACAACGGTCCTTGCGGGCCAACCGGTTTTCAAACTGATCTTTCTGGAACGCAAGTTTCTCACCGATCACAAGGGGCGCCGTCTCAACACCCTCAACACCCGCTCCACCCGCGATACGATGCAAAATTACGGCGATCTGATTGCCAATACCAATTTCCGATCGGTCCTGGAGAAAATTTGCAACCGTATCGACCAGGGGCACCTGGACCGGGTCCACATCCTGCCGGCCCGCAAACATGCGATCAAGCATGAGCTCTTTACCGTGGAAGGCAGCGGCAGCCTGATCGCCAACAACTTCCGGGAGTCCTTTCTACCCGTCGTCAACGAGGAAGATGTGAAGCTGGTGGCGGCCATTCTTGACCTCTACAAAAGCAAGAACTACCTCAAACCGCGCGGACGCTCATATATCGCCGCCCACCGTGAAAATTTCTATATGACTCAGATTGACGGGATCGCCGTCGGCTGTGTCGAACTGAAAGCGATCGACGCCGGCACCGCCGAGTTGGGGGCCCTGGCCATATCGACCCGCTTTCGCGGACAGCGGGTGGGCGTTTTCACCGTCAATTCCTTTATCGCCGAAGCACGCCGGCGGGGCTATGATCGAATTATCTCTTTGACCCGAAATCCACGTCTGCAAAGCCTTTACCGATCAATGGGGCTTGTTCGCCGCTCACCGCGTGAATATATCGAGCGCCAGGCCCAGTCCCCGGGCATCCCCATGTTTGTCAAAGAGGATTTATCGACTGCGGCCATCTGGCCGGAAGGGCGCGCGCAAAAATAAGTTCGCCCTTTTCAGTGTGGCGGCACCCTGAAAGCGATTGTTCCGCGCCTGACCTTGTCGCTGTCCGGAAACAGCGGAGGGCCACCGCGGTCTTCAGACCGGCACGAATGATCAGCCTTGCATTACCGGCATCCATGTTTAACCTGTTTTCTGGGCAATGCCGAACTTCAGTCTATGTTCACGGGCGCCTGCATCGATCCCCCTCAAACCACAGAGCCGGCAGCACTTCAGGTCCGTCAATGACGCTGCAGGTTAAGGGCTCGCGCAAAAGGAGATACGGTCATGAAAATATTGATTGTGTATTATTCCACCTATGGACATGTCCACCAGATGGCCGCGGCCGTTGCCGAAGGCGTCAGGCAGGTTACGGGAGCCGAAGCCGTCCTGCGGCGCGTCCCCGAAACCCTCTCGCAGGATGTCATCGGGAAAATGGGGGCCGTCGAGGCCCAGGAATCCATGTCGGATGTGCCGGTTTGTACGGTCGACGAGCTGGCGGCGGCCGATGCCGTTATTTTCGGGACGCCCACCCGCTTCGGAAACATGTGCGGCCAGATGCGCCAGTTCCTGGATGCTACCGGGCAGCTCTGGGCCGATGGGGCGCTGGTGGGGAAGGTCGGCAGTGTTTTTGCCAGCACGGCCACCCAGCATGGCGGCCAGGAGTCGACGATCCTCACCTTTCATGTCACCCTGCTCCACCACGGCTTTGTGGTCGTGGGGTTGCCATACGCTTTTCAGGGGCAGATGCGGATCGATGAAATATCCGGCGGCTCCCCTTATGGCGCAGCCACCATCGCGGGCGGTGCGGGCGAAAGGATGCCCAGTGAGAACGAGCTGGAGGCCGCCCGTTTTCAGGGCCGGCATGTCGCCACAATTGCTTCCAAGCTGAGAGACTGAGACCCGGCCGGCAGATAGATAGTGCCCGTCCCGAAACGGTCTTTTGGCCCAATCTCTGCGTTATGCTTAAAATTTTATCCTCGGAATACCAACTATATGCCTGGGGTGAATTTTTTTTTGCAGGTCTTGATCTTGAACGAAAATCTTCGTTGCTGGACAGACGCTAACCCAATATTTTCGACGGACGGGGCGTCCTCCGGATTTGATTTCGGCCCTCGCATGTCCAAGTCTCCATTC
>JAERRP010000732.1 GCA_016735415.1 Desulfobacterales bacterium
GTACCTGCTTCGTATTCCGGGGCCACCACCCCCTCGGCATACTGGCTGGCCACGGCCTCGGCCGTGGCTTTGTCGAGCGCGCGGTTTAAGGCGAAGCAGCCGCAGAAAGCCGCGACCCGGTCGGCCATGTAGGCCCGCTGATAGGCCTCCTCCAGGCTGTCGGCCTGGGCCGCGCCGCAGGGGTTGTTGTGCTTGACGATGACCGCCGTGGGCGTCTCGGTAAAATAGCGCAGGATGTTGAGCGCGTTGTCGGCATCCGTCAAATTGGTCTTGCCCGGGTGTTTGCCGGACTGGAGCAGTTCGATGTCCGAAGCCAGATAGCGGCCGGGCTGGATCGTCTGGAAATCGGCCAGCACCAGGTTGCCGTTGACCAGGCGGTAGAGGGCGGCCTCCTGGCCGGGGTTTTCGCCGTAGCGCAGGCCCTTGGCCTCTCCCTCGATGGTCCAGGCCACCCGCTCGTAGAATAGAATCTGGCGCTTATCGTCTTCGCCGATAAAAGCAATCTCCATCCGCGGCGGAAAGTGATCCTTGACGATGGTGCGATACATCTTTTTTAGATCTTCGGCCATCTTTTACTCCTTTTTGGATTGAGGTCCCGTTCGATATCTTCTCTTCTTTTTAAAGTTCTGCATGCGGAAACATAAAAACGTCACCCGTCCTGGAACTGATAGCAGCCGGCCGCTTCCTCGGCACTGCGCCCTCCCAGAAAATCCGCAATGGTCCGATCGTAGTCGGCCGTGGGCGCGAACGCTTTCTGGGCCAGGCTGAAACGCAGGGATAGAGACGTCCGCCCCTCGTTTTGGGCCAGTTCTTCCAGAATGCGGCCATAGTCGGCCGGGTCCACCACCGAGGCCACGCGGATGAAGTTCTTGGCCGATGCGCGGATCATGCAGGGACCGCCGATGTCGATCTGGCCGCGGGCGCCTTCCACGGTGACGCCTTCCTGAGCCACGGTCTGCTTGAAGGGGTAGAGATTCACCACCACCATATCGATGGGCACGGCCGCGGTGCGCTTGAGGTCGCCCTGGTGGGCCTCGTTGTAGGTTTCGGTCAGAAGGCCCAGATAGATCTTGAAATCCAGGGTCTTGACCAGCCCGCCCTGGGTTTCGGGCTGGCCGGTGTAGCTTGAGACCGGCTGCAGAAGGCGCTCGGCCTCCGCCCCCAGGATTTCTTTGATCCGGGCGTAGGTTCCGCCGGTGGAGAAAATCTTCAAACCCGGATGGGCCCGCAGCAGGCCTGGGATCAACTCCTCGAGACCGGTTTTGTCGGAAACACTCACCAGCACATGCCGGACCTTGACCCCGGCATCAATCTTTTCAACCGTGTTGATACTCATGGCACCTACCTTTTCCTTGCAGGGTTGATAGAAGTAAACTTATTCAAGATGAACGATGTTGGCCCCCAGGGGGTAGCTTTTGGTTCGGGGCAAGGCCGCAGCGATCTGGCGACCGCAGGCGTAGCCCCGCTACGTCGAGGATCGCCGGATTGCGAGAACGCCGCCCCGGGACAAAAGATGCCCCCTGGGGGTCGACATCAGCAGCGGCCCTCTATTTCAGCCACAAACCTTTCAAAAAAATCCACCATGACCCGGTGCCGCTGCTCGGCCAGGCGCCGGCCCTCGGTCGTGAGCATGCGATCCTTGATGTGGCGCAGTTTCAATCGAAATTCGCGATAGCCCGTATCTTCCCGGGAGTAAGGCGCCGTATCGTCGATGTTGTTATCGGGATTATGAAGCCTGGCGCCCACTTCCCCGGCAAAACGATAGGCGCGCGCAATGCCCACGGCACCAATGGCATCCAGCTTGTCGGCGTCGAAAAGCACCTTGGCCTCGATGGTCTGCGGGTGCTCGTCGTTGCGGTAGCGATGGGTACGGATGCAATGCAGGACATTGGCCTGGATGTCCGGCGCCAGTTGATGATCCGTCAGGATGGCCGCGGCCATCTGAGCGCCCTTGCGGGCATGACAGACCGCCCCGCGGCTGTTGTCCTGGTGGCCGCGACCGATATCGTGGAGATAGACGGCCAGCGCCAGTACGAAGGGGTCGGCCCCCTCCCGGGGCCCGATCCGGCGGCACAGGCGATCGACCCGCAGGGTATGCTCCCAGTCATGGCTGCCCGGCCCACCGGCAAATTGCCGCTTGGCCTGGTTGCGAATCAACTCGATCAATTCCATAAAAAAAGCGCTTTCATTGCAAGAAGGGCCTGACAAGGTTTCACGGACGGGCGGAAGTTTCCCATCGTGCTAACCGTTTTCGCGGCCATAAGTCAAGCCACCCGGTCAAGTCGCAGGGGCGACACATTCGGACAGGGGCATGACTGTCAATTTCTCCAAACCACATCCACTATTCCCCACCTGATTTTCATGTGGTTATTTTGAATTTTAACTAGAATTAATTATTACATAAATCTGTAGTCATGGCCTGCTTTTCCCTTGACTTTTCGGATAGAATATTCAATAGAATTCAATAAAAGTGGATTAAAGTGGTTTCAAGGGGATATTTCATGTTCCGAGGCAGCTCTTTCCATACCGTCGACGTCAAGGGGCGGCTGATCATACCGGCCCGCTTCCGGGACGTGATCCGCGCCGACGGCGGTGACCGGGTCATGCTCTCCCGAATGGACGGCTGTCTGGTGGCCTACCCGTTCGAGGAATGGCGCCGCATCGAAAGCCGTATTCTTCAACGGGCGCAGAAAAGTGAAAGCATGCGCCGTTTTCGCCGGGTATTCCTCGGCGGGGCCTCCGACTGTGCCTGCGACAAACAGGAACGTATCCTGATACCACCCCTTTTGAGAGGTTATGCCGGATTGCAACATGATGTCGTCCTGGTGGTCGAGCTGCACCATTTCGAAATCTGGTCGCGTGAGAAGTGGGAGAAAGAGAATCGGAATCTGGAAA
>JAERRP010000492.1 GCA_016735415.1 Desulfobacterales bacterium
CACCGAACCAGGCCGCACCGGGGGGCTTCGAATCGGCCCTGAAGCGCAGCCATTGACGCGCATCGCGACTGTCGATCGGAATATGGATTTCCAGGGTGGCATCATTGGCCAGGGTGACGGCGGCGGTGCCCGCGGTGACATACTGACCCCGCTCGACGGCCACGCTACGCACGCGACCCATGAAAGGCGCCGAAACGACGCATCGCGCCAGACGGATAGCGGCAATCTCCAGGCGGGCCTGCGCCGCTTTGAGACCGCTCTGGGCTTCCCGGATCTGGATCGGGAAAAGGGCCAGGGCCCGGACCATCTGATCGGCCTGATCACGGGCCGCATTGGCCGTCCGTTCGGCGGCGTCCACCCCGGAGCGGGTTCCCACGCGGTCCGTTTCGAAAAGGTTCTTCATCCGTTCAAACTCGTCGGCGGCCAGACGCTGGCTGCGGCGCAGTGTTTTAAGACGATCCTGGTCAATGGCAGCCTGTTTTTTAAGGCGCAGAATCGTATTCCGCCACTGTTGGACCGACGCGTCCGCCTCACGCTGATCCGCCCGGTAATCCCGCTCGTCGATCCTGAACAGCATATCCCCCTGCTGAACGATCTCGCCGGCTTCGAGCTGCGGATGAATCAAGACAATCCGGCCTGAAACCTCGGGGGAAATGGTAACCACATCCAGGGCACGGGCTTCACCAAACCCTGATATAACGACCGGCACGTCCCGGGACAACGCTTCGCGCACCTCCACATGAAGGGGGCGTTCTTCCAGGCGGGCTTCGGCCGGGGCCTTTTTCATGGATGCCAGGGCCAGCATGGCACTGACTCCGATCAGCAGGACCACCACACAGATGATGAGCCGCTGGCTGGCTTTGGGGGCTTTTGCGTTTGGATTAATGTCTTTCATGATAACACGCTTCAGTAATTTCCCATTGTTTATAGTCGTTTATAATTGAATCCCTCATGAATATCCTCAAGTAAAATGCCGGCGTTTATCGACCGTGGTCGCCGAGGGCTCGCACAAAAACAAGTTCGCCAATTTAAAAAAAAGTTTACAGAAATCGTTCCGTGTAACAAATCGTCCTGTTTCTGTTTTTTGATCTCAATTAGGGATTTTCGAGCGAGCCGCCGCCTCTTCTGAATCGAGCACCTGTTTGATTCGCTCGAGCACTTCGCACCACATGCGCGCGGTTTCCGCCCCGGCTTTCTGGACCAACTGCTCGAAAGCGGCCAGCAGCACATCGTTGACGCGTTCGAAATCCTTCTGAACGTACGGGGCGATACGCACATCCATGCGGCGGCGATCCCGGGTACTGGGTTCCCGCGTGAGCGCCCCCTTCTCCACCAGCCGGTCTACCATGGCCGAGGCCGACGGCGCCGACACCCCCATGAGTGCGGCCAGTTCCGAAATGGACACCTTCCCGCGTTTCTGAATCAGCATGAGAGCATGCATCTGGTTGACCGACAGCTCCCCGCAAATACTGCGGTTGCCCTCGGCCGCCAGCAACTGGGCTATGTTGCGGTCCACAAAATCACGGATGGACCGTCCAGTGGTGAATATATAGCGCGCCTGTTCCGCCAGTGTGTCTTTCGCCATTAATTTTAGCCCCTCTAAATATGCGGATTACTAATTTTTTGTTAAACTTAATTTAAGTCTAATTAATATTTAGGTAAACTAATTAATATCCCGGACGCCGGCTGTCAACCTTTTTCAAGGAGGTTTTTGAATTGGGTAGGGATAAAAGGCAAGTTTAAATCAAACGGAGCCATAGGGCGCGCAAAGCCACGGCTGAAACGCGTGGTGTCAACTGGATCGGTTTAGGCCCCGTGGAATTCGGCGGCCATAAAAGCAGACAGGTCGGATAACGTTACCGGCTTGACCACGGCCCGGCCAATGGCTTCGAGGCAGACGAAATGAAGGGTGTCGCCCTGGCGCTTCTTGTCCTTGCCCAGGGCCTGTAACAACTCTCCCGGCGGCACGGGCATTTCGGTCGGCAGTCCCAATCGGCGCAGCAACTTTTCCACCCGTTCCAGATCAGATCGGGGAAAACCGGTGACCCGTTTTGAAAAACGCCCTGCGATGAGCATACCGATGCTGACCGCTTCACCGTGGGCCAGGCCCGTGCATTTTTCAATGGCGTGACCGAAGGTGTGGCCAAAATTGAGTTTGCGACGCTCGCCGGTTTCGGTTTCATCGCGGTTGACGACTTCGGATTTGATCACCACCGACCTATGGACAAGCTCCTGGATGAAGGAGGGTTCAAGGTTGTCGATCAGGGCGGCATTGGATTCGATGGCGTCAAAGTAGTCGGCATCATAGATGGCGGCGTGCTTGACGATTTCGGCCAACCCGTTGCAGATTTCACTTTGGGGCAGGGTCTCCAGCAGCCCCAGGTCGCAGATCACGAAACGGGGCTGGTTGAAAACCCCCACCATGTTCTTGTAACCGTTGAAATTCACCCCGTTCTTGCCGCCGACACTGGCGTCCACCTGCGCCAGCAGACTCGTGGCCACAAAACCATAGGGAAGGCCCCGCATGTAGGTGGAGGCGGCAAAACCGGCCACATCGCATACCAGCCCGCCGCCGATCGCAACCAGAAAAGTAAACCGGTCGGCTTCGAACCGGATCAATTCGCGGTAAATCTGCGCCACGCTATCGAGGGTCTTGATCTTTTCCCCGGTGCCGATCGCAATCACATCGGCTTCCGGAAATCGTTGGCGGTACAGGCGCCCCACGTTGGTATCGGTTACAATGACGATCCGCCCGCCGGGAGGCAGATAGCGGCTCAGATGTTCTAAACGCTCGCCGACCAGGATTTCCGAAAGGCCGGATTGGCCCTGAATACGCAAAATGTCCAATTAAGGGCTCCTCAACCGCACAATGATTCCGGGCGCGACCGGAGGCAGTACCGACAGCTGCCGGGACACAACCAGATTCAATGACTGTAAATGCCGTTTATCCCCCCAAACAGCGGCGAGGGACGAGTATGCGCCCCCCAGTGGCTTTAACCGCTGACACGATTATCGAAAATAGCATAAATCTGGCGCACCTGCCGGCATAGCGATTCGAATTGCTCCGGAAAAAGCGACTGGGCGCCGTCGCTCAAGGCCTGGTCCGGCTGGTGATGAACCTCGACCATCAGACCGTGGGCGCCGACCGCTGCGGATGCCCGCGCCAGGGGGACCACCTGATGTCGGCGCCCGGCTGCATGGCTGGGGTCGATGATAATCGGAAGATGGCTTTCCTTCCGGACATAGGGCACGGCCGAAAGATCCAGTGTGTTGCGGCTGTGATGAACGAAGGTACGCACCCCACGTTCACACAGAACCAGCTGGGTATTGCCCCCTTCCATAATGTACTCCGCCGCCATCAGCCACTCGTCGACGGTCGCTGCCATTCCGCGTTTGAGCAACACCGGCCGGCGGGATTGACCGGCGCGGCGCAGCAGACTAAAATTCTGCATGTTGCGGGTGCCGATCTGAATCATGTCGGCATACTCTTCAACCACATCAAAAGTTTCGAGGTCCATCACTTCGGTCACCACCGGCAGTCCGATTTCTTCCCGCACCCGGGCCAGAATTTTCAGGCCTTCCACCCCTAGACCCTGAAAAGAGTATGGCGATGTTCTTGGTTTGAAAGCCCCTCCCCGAAACATGTGGGCGCCGGCGGCCTTCACTTTTTCCGCAATGGTCAGTGCCTGGGTATCGCTTTCGATGGCACAGGGGCCTGCAATCATGACATGGTGGCCGTTTCCGATGGAGACCGCACCGACCTGCACGACGGTATCTTCCGGCTGCACCTCGCGGCTCACCAGCTTGTAGGGACGCGTCACCGCAATCACCTCTTTGACCCCTGCCAACTCGATGAAGTTGGATGCATCCACCGCACCTTTGTTGCGCAGAACACCAATCGAAACCCGATCCCCTCCTGGAATCGGCCGGGCTTCGTAACCGCGGTTTTCAATGGCGTTGATAACGGTATCCAGTTGCTGTTGCGTGGCATTTTTTTCCATGACGATGAGCATTGGCAGGTCTCCCGAATGGTAGAATTAGTGATGGCGCCGACGAGGCGGATGCGTTTCAGCACCCGGTAAAGACCGATCGGCGGTGCAATTAAAAAAGCCGCAGCATCCAGCGTGCCGCGGCCCCATAAAAAACCGCGGCTTGGGAGGGGCCACGGTCCTTTTCATTGACGTTGTCTCAGAGTTCAGGTGATCAGGATCCGGTTGGCACACCCCACACGATGAAACACCACCAGCGCCAAAAGAGAACCAGCGTCCAGATGTGTTTGTCGTGTTTGGGCATGATTTTTAACCTCGATCCTTGACTCCTGAAAGCTATATCGGATGCTTTTTCCTCTTGTCAAGCTTTTCAATGCCCGCTGTTTCGAAGAACCGCGCAAAAGGCCGGGCACATGTGGCGGCAACCGACCGGGACGCTCCTCATAAAACCGCATCGCGGGATTTCCCGGGAGCGCAATTCATGCTATGCATACCCCGTTCATTACACTCACGATCGACCGTTAAACGGTCAGGAGCAAGGTGCCGATGCCAACCGACTGGATTCCATTCGAGGAAGGTGAGTACTGGGTTGAACAGGCCTTCATCGTGGCCCCCGATGGTGCCGCGGTGGCCCTGGAACAGCCTTTTGTGGAAATCGCCAAAACCCCCTTGGGGAAACGTCACCTTATCGGGAAGGGGCTTGTTTTCAACCTGCTGGTTGTTGAACTGCTGGAAGATAGTGATGAACTGGATATCCTGCTTGATTTGGGCGGCGATTACAAATACCGGCTGCAACAACCCAGCATCAGTGCCGGTAAAGTATTTGCGGCCGATACCAAATCCACCCTCCTATTCTCACCGGTCGAACCCTGGCAGCCACTCAGTGTTGCGGAATTTGAAAAACAGGTGGCCGCCATTAACCGTATCGACCGGCAGGACGAATAAGCAACCGTTCGCGCGGATCGCCCGATGCCAGCGAAATATAAGCAATTAAGGGTGCGCCTTACAATCCATTTGTGCGGGAATTGATGATGGACTCTTGGTTCGAATTATGCTAAAAGTATTTGATTAAGCAGAGAATATCGGCACTTTTCGAGTAAATTATAGAATCAACGGCTGTGCTATCAGGTGCCGACGTACCGCATGCAAACCGGCGGCAAAAGCTGGGTGTTAATCGCTGGAAAGGAAGCGGATGTTAATCAAAGTTTGGGGATCCAGGGGATCCATCCCTGTCTGCGGAAGAGAGTATCTTCGATACGGCGGCGATACGACCTGTCTCGAAATCCGCACCAAAAGCGGCGATACCTTCATCGTTGATGCGGGCACCGGCATTCGCCGCCTTGGCAATCAGTTGCTGATTGACCAGCGCTATGTCTATCACTTCCTCATCACCCACGGTCATTGGGACCACCTGATGGGGTTTCCCTTTTTCAAGCCACTCTATCTTGATCAAGTCACCATCCGCGTCCATCGCTGCCCCTTTCCCAAGAAATTTGTTGAAAGTAAGTTGTCCAACGTCATGACACCCCCCAATTTCCCCATCCGACCTTCCGAACTGCGCGCCAAAATCATTTACGAAGATGGCAACCCCACGCGGTTTGAGGTGGGTTCGATGGCTGTCGAGACGATTCCGCTGAGCCATCCCAACATGGGCAGCGGTTATAAATTTATCGAAGACGGAAAGATTTTCGTATTCCTGACGGACAACGAACTTGGGTTCATCCATCCCGGCGGCCTGCCCAAGGACCAGTATATCGAGTTTGCCTATGGCGCCGACCTGCTGTTTCACGATGCGGAATACACACCGGAGGAATACGAATCGAAAGTTCTCTGGGGCCATTCGGATTACGTTGAAGCGGTCGATCTGGCGATTCAGGCGGGCGTCAAACGACTGGGTCTCTTCCACCTCTATCAGGAGCGATCGGATGAGGAAGTGGATCAGATCGTCGATCAATGCCAGAAAATCATCTCGGCCGCGGGTCATTCACTGGAGTGCTTTGGCGTGGCAGCCGATATGATTTTTGAATTATAACCATCCCCTTCCCCATCAGCCCGCATTGGGATTATTCATCCGGCGATTCAACTCTCATCGGAAAAATACTGTTCGGTCGCCGCCACGGTGCGCGGAGTTGCCGCGATTGAGACCAAATTTGAAATATTGCCTTAGGGCTCGCGCAAAAATAACTTCACATTTTCAGCGCCGATGCATCCCGCCGGGCGGCGTTGCAAAAGCTCGGAATAGGCTGGCTATTCCTGCGCTTTTGCGCCTTGCCGGGCGGGCGCCTCAACGCTGAACATTGCTAATTTATTTTTGTGCGAGCCCTTAAGGCACGCCGAAAAATAAATGGCCTGTCTCTTTTCTACGATCGAGCGAGAGGTCATCAAGGCCGACCGATAGCCTTGGACGATCCCGGTCGGCAAGCGTCCCGAAAAGCGCCAAACAGCGCCTGCATTTCATCGAAGCCTTCCACGAGCCATTCTGGATGCCATTGAACCCCCACGATCCATTGTTCTCCATTTCCCTCCACCGCTTCAATGATCCCGTCCCCTGAACGCGCCACAACGCGCAACCCCGCGCCCACACGGTCGATGGCCTGATGGTGCAGGCTGTTGACGGCCAACTGGGTTTGTCGGCAGATACCGGCAATTCGGCTTCCCGGTACAATTTGGACAGCATGGGCCAGGTGATTTTCCTGAAAATCTGGATACTGGTCATGCTTTTGGGCCTGTGGCACTTGACCGGCAATATCCTGCCAGAGGTTGCCGCCGGCAGCCACATTGAGAACCTGCATCCCCCGGCAGATGCCGAAAAGAGGAATTTTTACCGCCATGGCCCAGCGTATCAGCGTCAATTCCAACTTATCGCGGTCAGGTGTTACCTGGCGCAGCCCGGGTTGGGCGGTCTGAGCATAGTGAACCGGATCGATATCGGGCCCACCGATAAGCATCAAACCATCCACCATCCCTATCAGATGCCTGAGAATACGCCGGTCATTGACAATCGGAATGATCAGGGGACTGGCGCCCACCCGGACCAGGGCGTCAATATAGCTATTCGGTATGGCCGATGCCTGTTTACCCAGAATATCATCACAGGTGTGGGCGTAGGCCGGTATTCCGATTACAATAGGTCCCCGGTTGGCTTGCCGTTTTGAAACCTCTTTATACTTGGCCATTTAAAGTGTTTCCTCCTCGGCCAACAATACCGTCCGTCACCGCCACATATTAATGCCTGGTCAGGGGTTTTTACGCCAATAGAAGCAAAAGACATCGGGCCGACCCTTAAATTTATCCCCCCCGGGGAAGGTATTGGATACTCCCGGTGTCCTGACCATCACGATGGGCTTATAGCTGGCTGAAATGTCGTTTTCAACCTTCGTGTCGGAATGGATGGAGGGGGAAGGAGGGAATAAAACGGCAATGGGTGTCAACGCAAATGCGGAACGGCGGCTTTAATCAGGGCGATACGGTCGCTGGCCGGGTCCCTGAGAATCGTTACGATTGGATGGTTTCACGCATGTCCAGTGGGATTTCTTCCTTACTCAGCAATCCGAGCGCTACCGCTCTGGATACCGCCTGGTCGGCTTCCAGATGATCGTAAAGGCGCCCGATTTCATCCGAAGTCTCCCGAACAAATTTAAGCTTCAGATCGGTCATCCGAAAAAACTTGTTTTCACGATGGCGATAAAGCTCAAGATACTGCTGCAACTTGGATAACTTGTGGTTCAATTCACGTTCACAGGCCAGATTGGCCAAATCTTCCATTCTAATTTTCATGACCTCACCGTCCTTTGTCAACGGCCTCCACATGACCGGTATCAGATGCGGAAGGCTTTTATCTCCTCTGGAAACCCCGACGCGGCGATACGACCAAGAACATTAGACCACAAAATTATTACGAAAATGTTAAGACGATGTTCTTGAGGCACCCATCCAAATATTACAGCAAATGGCATGCCATTTATCTTGGTTTTACCAAGCTTAGTTCATCGCCGATACACCGTGCGTTTACACTCGATTATTAATTCTCTTTTCATTTTAAATTTCTCTGCTGTCTATATATTTGGCACTTTAGAGTAAAGTAAATATACAATCCAAGGCGGCAAAATAGAAGAATCGGTCGGGTCTCAAGGGTCAACCGGAACGATTAATTCCATGTCAACGAGTGCATTTATCGTTTCCTGCATTTCCGCCATGGAAAGTCCGGTGACAAAAGCGACACTGGCGAGACTTCGATGACCATCAACCTGCCGTAATACTTTCCGCATGTTGTCATCAATCGGCAAGTTACGGGCGTCATGGAGGTCCGAGCACTCAAAAACGACCCCTTTAGTCCGTCCCGTTTTCTTTTTCATTCCAACTCCCAGATGGCGCTAAAGTACTTCTTGATCGGTTCCAGTCACGCAATCCCATAAAAAAACGGGTTACCGATCCTATCTGGCAACCCGGCTATCTTCGTGAGACCCGTGGCTTTCCGTCCCTGCTTCGCAACAAGTTTGGCGGTTTTATATATGGTTGTCAACCACAAGGGCGTGGTTGGCGGCTGAGAACTTCCGGACCTTTTCTGCAAATCCTATACCACGCAAACCCCATTCGAAATTAGTCATTTATTCAGTTAGTTATATCCAAGAACACTCCTTGTCAAACCCTGCTTGACATATTTTGGCAAAGCGCTGTCCAAAATTTGTCAACCAGAGGGCATAAACGCACGTCGCGGGTTGTGGTCTGCCTTTACAATGATTATGCTTTTCCGCATTGATCAGGATGCGTTCAAATCGCTATTCGACCATGATGACCTTCAACCCCTGGACCCTGAAACAATTTGTTGATTCAAACGGCGGTTTAAATACCGAAGAATGGATCTGAAGCGCGAGCCCTATGGGTTAACCACATAAATAAATGACACGCCGCCACTTTATCCATCGCCTGCTCATGGCCTCGGCCGGTGCTTTGTCTACCGGCCTGATGCCGGCCTGCATGCGCGGAACGATGACCGTTGAGGATCCGAAAATAGAAAACCACTATCGCAGCCTCAACGGGAAAAGCATGCGCGACATTACCGCTCAGCGCCGGCATCATGGTAATGGTCGCTTTTTAAATCCCTTCAGCGACGCTTCCTGGGGCAAGCCGGGCCGCGTCCTGCAATGGAAACTTTTTTCGAAAAATCGATTCAAGTCATTTTATAGCGAAGAACCCACCCGGCCGGTATCGATCGATTGGGCACCAATCATGGCTGAAAACGGCCTTTCGATCACTTATGTCAAACATGCCACGATTCTGATAAAAGACATCGATACCTATATTCTGGTTGATCCGATCTTTGGTGATATCTTCTGGTTCATTGAGGATTTTTCGCCCCTGTCCTTCAATCCCAGCGCCATTCCCCTTGCCGATTACGTATTGATAACGCATGGCCACTACGATCACCTCGACCTGCCTTCACTTTCCGTTGCGGCGCCTCAAGCCCACGTGCTGACCCCGCTGGGGTATGAAAGCGAATTCGCCTCCCTCCGAACGAAAAGTCACCGCGAGATGGATTGGTATGATCGTCATTTTGAAAACGGACGCGAGTTTGTGTTTCTCCCGTGTAACCACTGGACCATGCGAAACCCAGTGGTCGGCCCGAATAAGGGTCTGTGGGGTTCCTATCTGATCCGTACGCGCTTCGGCGCCACGATCTACGTTGCCGGTGACACGGGGTACTTCGACGGCTTCGATCAAATCGGGGAAGAGTTCGACATTGACCTGGCGATTTTCAACCTGGGTGCCTATGAACCACGCTGGTTCATGGCACCCAGCCACATGAATCCGGTCGAAACCGTTAAGGCCTTTCAGAAACTTCGCGCCCAACGTCTGATGATCGTCCATTGGGGCACTTTTCGCCTGGGTGACGAACCGGTTCATTTTCCGCCGCGCGATCTTAAAACAGCCCTCGACGATGCCGGTTTAGGCCATCGCCTGGTTGACCTCCAGCACGGTCAGACCTTCAAGTTCGTATAGCTTTCCCATCGATATCCGCCGTCCTGTGAATGACGGGACCGGATGGGCCCCACGATTCCCGCGCTTGCAATATGGCCCAATTGCGATTAGGATGCCCTCCCGAAGTTCTTCAGACATTATCATGCGAAAGCCGCCATGACCACGAATGCCCTTGCAGAAGCTCGACAACTGGAAGACCCCGTCGCGTGGGTTGATCTTTACGGGGACTATCTCTACCGTTTTGCCGTGGCGCGCATCAACGATCCTGTGTTGGCGGAAGATCTGGTCCAGGAAACGTTTCTGGCGGCACTCAAATCGCGTGAGAATTTTAAGATGCGCTCGGCCGCCAAGACCTGGCTGACGGCCATCCTGAAGCACAAGATCGTCGATTGCATCCGCAAGCGCCAAAGGGAAAAAATCGTCGATACCGAAGAGGCGCTGGACCGCAACCTGGAAGATTTCTTCAACGAGGCCGGGCATTGGGAAATCCATCCGCGCAAATGGGAAACCAACCCGGCTAAACATTACGAGCAAAAAGAGTTCCTCGATACGCTCTTCGAATGTCTAACGGTCATGCCCCGACGAATCGCGCGGATTTTCATGCTGCGTGAAATGGAAGGCCTGGAAACAGAAGAAATCTGTCAGGTTATGGAAATCACCGCGACCAATTGCTGGACGATGCTCTACCGCGCAAGAACCGCTTTGCGAAGCTGCCTGGAATCAAACTGGTTCAGTCGCGACCTTTGAGGAATAAATGATGCCCATGCCATTCATGCCAAATTGCAGGCAAGTATCCCAGCTGGTTTCGGAATCCATGGATCGGCCCCTGCCGTTTTTTAAAAACCTTATGGTTCGGATTCACCTGCGCATGTGCAAATACTGCCGCCGTTTCGAGCAGCAATTGCTGAAAATGCGAGAAATCAGCCGTAACATCAACCATCATATCGAGACGCTCGAATCACCGCTTTCGCTCCCTGATGAAGCCCGCGAGCGAATCCGGCGCAGGCTGCGCGCCCGCACCACCGCTTCGTAAACCCGCAACCAACAGCAGCTTTAAAACACGCGAAACACGAAGGCGCTATTTCAACTTACGCTTTCGTGACAGTTCGCAGCGATATTTATTCTCGATTTCGGTGCACAGTCGATGGATGGCGTTGGTCGATAACGGATTGACGCGGGTCGTACGGATCACATCCCCGATTTTGGCAGAATCGACCGTAATGACGTCCTGTTCATCGATAATATCGACCGTCCAGCCCGGCAGCGTCAAAAGGGGGTGAACACGCAAAGCCTCCCCGGTGGCGGTTAAAACCCAGCTCGCCAGCCATGAAGCCCGAAAAGCAGTGGTCTGAATCGCACGCGTGTCGGTTGTTTTTCGAAAAATAAGTTCATTGCCGTCGACGCTGACCGTTTTGTCCTGGCTTCCGTTAGCACTTTCAAATTGGGACGGAATGCGGGATTGAACCGTAAATACACCGGTCGGACCGACAATTATATGGTCGATGTAAAACCCACCGGAGGGGAAATCATGGTAGACATGGTGCCCCGACAGCATCAGCCGGTTGATTTCCAGGGCAACCGCCTGCAAACCGGCATAAACCTTTCGCAACCGTCTTTTCTTGGCGCTCAATCGCCGCAGTTTATTTCCGCCGTACAAAAGAAACCCTGTGGACAAGCAAACCAGATAGGCGATGTCCATCCAGCCTTCCCGGTTGCGGGTAAAAAGCACATAGACCAGATAGGTCAGAATCAGCACCAGGGGAACGACCGCCACAGCCACCCCAAAAGCCACCAACTCGCCCGTAGCACGATCAATCCGGGCCAGGATCGATTCACCCGGGCTGCGCAGAAAACAGGCATGGGGCCGTTCGTCGGAAAAACCGACGCGGATTTCTCCCAGTTTACGCTGCAGAAGGGCCAGCATCAGCACCAGCACACCGAAGATCAGAAACAACGGCAGCAGACTTTCGATTTTTTCAAACGGCAGATTCATCATGCCCGGTAAACAGCTTTAAGGTCGTGGAAGAAATAAAAATCCGTATGATGCGGTGTATAAGCAGGCCGTACATACCACAAACAATTAAAGAAAGAACATTTTTTAAACCGGGTTCAGAAGCCGCAAATCGTGACCGGAAAATGATCCCGAGGCGCTTGCTGGCATCCGCCGGCCTGATCGAAGAAAGACCTGTGGCCTCGGGCTGTCAATAATCGCTCTGACCCGCTGTTTGACACGTGGATGGAAATAACCTATTAATTTAAGACCTTTCGTGAACTTTTGCCTACTGATCGGATTCACCATGGCCGCCGTCGAACTGAAAAAATTCAAAGCCATAAGCCACCGTATCAGCCTCAACATCCCCGCTGGCTGCCAATGGGCCTGGGATGATAAGTTCAGGCATGCCCTGGTGGTATTTGCCAGGGAAGATCTGGAATTGATCCTGCTACCGATCAGGCTGGAATTCGAGCAGAAATTGGATTTCACAACCATTGACGGCTCTGCGGCCATGATCAGCGAGTTCGTTCACTCCGGCTTCGGCTTGATGCCGGGTCAGGATTTTTTTATTACCCAGGACACCGTCCACCGAGACATCATTCTCTATGCCACCTGCTGGCCGTGGGGCGACGGCGATAATTTTTCACTCCGGATCGGCATCTTCTGCAGCCGAAAGGATTTGATCAATAGCCGTCAGATTCGCGACTGCCTGACCGAATGGTTTCCGATCGATACCGCATTGATCAAAGGGCCCGGCTGAAATCAATCAACATCCAACGAACTGGTCGCGCCCCGCGATCTTGTCACTGAAGCGTTTGATCGGCCCTCGCCGTTCGCAGGCAAAGTCCGAAATATGCCGCCACCACCGGTCACCATGCAACACCCGGTGGACGGAATAGTCGCGCGGATCCGCCAGACTCCCAACTTCAATCTGCTCGATGCCGAAGCGGCTGTAAGCCGGACCGAGCAGCAGGCAGGCCGCAATGACGTTGCGGGCATGCCGGCGAGCCAGCTGGTTGCCGTAAAGCCTTGTAAGCGCCATAGGTTTGGGATCGTAGCGAAGCGATCTTGCCAGTTCAATGAAGGGATGCAAGCGGAAGCGCAGCAGTTCAAGTGGTGCTTCGTAATTCTTCTTTTCGGCGGCCGGCGGCACATTGTCCCCCACCACCAGGATATCGATGTCCTTGGGGGCATGGTCGAGCGGCAAGGCTTGCAGATGACGGGCCAGGGAACCGAAGAGCACGATCGCCCGCGGATGATAAACCTTGAGATCACGCGTGATCCGGGGCAAGGCCTCCAGTTTGTCCTGCAGGTCCGTCATGGCGTGTTCCATTTAGTTCAGAAGGATCGTTCGAACACTAAACCCTGGAGCCACATTTGGCAAGGGGTTCATAGGCTAGCGGCGCGTGTCAAGATTCCACTTGGTATGGAAGCGCACAACGGCAGGTGGGGATCGGTGGCAGGTTAGGGATCGACGAAGGTGTCTGTTTGGCGGCGC
>JAERRP010000136.1 GCA_016735415.1 Desulfobacterales bacterium
GGGTCATTAGTCCGATAGAACCTGATGATCAGTAACGGAACGGCCAAAGTTTTGTATATGATCGTGCAATACGCCACCAGTTGGCAATCCCTCTCGGTTCAAACATTAAAAACAGGACGATCACCAGGCCAAAAGAAAGGGGTTTTAAGGCCGTGGCAAGATTCCAGTCGGACGGTAATACTTGGCCGGCGTGCTCGGCAAGGGTTTCCACCTGGAGTTCGAGCGTTATGATCGCGGCCGGACCCCAGAAGGATCCGTTAAGTATTCCAAGACCGCCCACGATGGCCATGGCAAGATAGATGATCGAGTGATGCAGGGTAAAGGATTCAAAACCAACACCCCGGTACACGTAGGCGTGCAGGGCACCGGCGACACCGGCAAAAAAACCGGCCAGACCGAATGCGTACACTTTTGTAAAACCGGGATGCATTCCCATGGCATCGGCCGCCCGGTCATTATCGCGGACCGCACTCAGGCAACGCCCATAACGGGTTCTAAGGAGGTTTCGCACCATGAATCCGCAAAGGATGACCACCACAATAAGTACGTAATACCAGAAGAGGTAGTGCTCTTTTCGGCCCAGTTTACCGGTGAACGAGAATACCCGGCTGATGGCGATGGTCTGCCCCTGGTTAAAAAACTCCATGAAATTAATGGTCCATGAAAATATCATCTGGAAGCTCAGGGTGGCGATGGCCAGGTAAAGATGTTTCAGGCGCATGGCCGGAAGCCCGACGATGGCCCCGAAAACGGCACCCATCAACCCGGAAAGAACAATCATGAGCGGCCAGGCATGTGTTATAATGACATGACTGTCACCCAGGGTTCTTGCAAAAGATGCGACGGTGTAGGCCCCGATACCCACAAAGGCAGCATGCCCGATGGATATCAGACCGGCAAAACCGGTTACGATGTTGAGGCCGATAATCGCAACGATGGCAATGAGTATGTTGTCGATTACAAGCATGTACTTGTTGCTTAAGGTGAAAAGCTGGGGCCAGGCAAAAAGCAGTAAAAGAAACATGGTGAAGATTGTCCGGTCCAGATGCGTAAAGAATATTCGCTGCTCATCCTGGTAGGACGTAAAGTAGTTGCCGGTTGCTAACCAACGATTCGTTGACATAATCTATACCCGTTCAATTTCATGGATGCCAAAAAGACCGTGAGGCTTGAAAAGCAGGATGATTAACAAAATAATATAGGGCAGCACCTCGGCGGTACCGTAGAGCCCCCAGTTACCGTCCAGATATCCGCTGGCAAACTGCTGGATCACCCCCATGATGATACCGGCCACCACGGCACCTAGAATAGAATCCAGCCCCCCTAAAATAACCACGGGGAAAACAGCAATTCCAAAGGCCTGCAAGGTCTCAAAATTGAGCCCGGTAATATTGCCGATGATGCCGCCGGCCGCGGCTGCACTTAACCCGGCCGTGGCCCAGGCCAGACCGAATACCCGGGGGACGGAAATGCCGACAGACATGGAGGCAAACTGGTCATCCGATACCGCCCGCATGGAGATGCCCACGGTGGATTTTTTAAAAAACCATGAGAATCCCCCGATCATTAAAACGGTTACGATGACACCCACCAGTTGTGTCCAGGAGATAGACACGCCTCCATAAGCTATCAGTTCTTGAGGTAGAAACTGGGGAAAAGAAAAATTTACAGAGCCAAACGGTGTCAGAAAAATTAAACCGTCTATGATCGACATCAGTCCAATAGTTACCATGATGACAGAGATGATCGGCTCTCCGATCAGCCGGCGCAGAAATATCCTCTCCACGCTCATCGCCAGGAAAAAAGTAATAACCATACTCAGCAGGAAGGATATATAAATCGGGATCCCCACCCAACCGGTAAGGGCATATGCGATAAATGCACCGGAGGCAATAATTTGTCCGTGGGCAATATTGAGCACCTTGCTCGATTTGTAGATCAGGACAAATCCCAGCGCCGCCAGGGCATAAATTGAGCCCACCACGATGCCGCTGACCACAAGTTGGAAAAAATAACTCATCAGACCTCTTCCATGGTGTAAAAGGATATTTTGGTTTTCACGGTTGTCGTCTGGCCGTCCTGGTACTGGAAAACGGCTTCAACTTCTTTTTCCGATATGCCTTCGTCGTAGAGCGCCTGGTAGAGATTTTCGTACTTCTCCTTGACGAATTTGCGTCGAATTTTGCCGGTTTTGGTCAATTCGCCATCATCCATGTCCAGCAGTTTGTAAAGGACAGCGAACCGTTTGATCCTGAAGTGTTCTTTTTCGGCCCGCGAATTGATTCCGGTCACCTGCTCTTTGACCAGCTGGGCCACTTCGGGTTTGGCCGAAAGATCCATGAAGGTGGTGTAGGAGATGCCCCGGTCTTCGGCCCATTTGCCCACCACGATGGGGTCGATGTTGATCAGGGCGGCCACATAGTCCCGCTTGTCTCCGAAGATCACCGCCTCCTTTATATAAGGGCTGAACTTGAGCTTGTTCTCCAGAAACATGGGGCTGAACATCTCGTCCTGGGCATTGTGCATCACATCGGACAGGCGGTCGATGACCACCAGGTGGCCGTGCTCATCGATATAACCGGCATCGCCGGAGTGCAGCCAGCCGCCGGCCAGCAATTCCTCCGTCTTTTCGGGCAGCTTGTAATAGCCGGGGGCGACCGAAGGCGACCGGGAGAGGATTTCGCCCTCCTCGGAAATCCGGCACTCGGTGTTGGGCAGAGGCTTGCCCACCGTATCGGGCCGCACGTCGCCGTCCCTGTGCATGTAGGCGATCCCCACAATCTCGGTCTGGCCGTAGATCTGCTTCAGGTTGACCCCGATGGCCTGATAGAAGGTGAACAGCTCGGGACCCAGGGCCGCTCCGCCGGTGTAGGCCCGGCGCAGGCGCATCAGGCCGATCTGGTTGATCAGGGGCCGGAACATGATCTGGTAGCCCAGCCAGGCCTTGAATCTCAGACCGGGCGCAATGGGTTTGCCCGAACTGCGGT
>JAERRP010000615.1 GCA_016735415.1 Desulfobacterales bacterium
ACTACGACATCAAACTGGCCGCCGCCAATATCCTGCAAATCCACCCGGGCATGCCGGTGTTCGAGACTTCGGCCAAAACCGAAGAAGGATTTGAGCCCTGGCTGGAATGGCTGCGGAACTCGGCCAGGGAAAAATTGCAATAGGACCCATTCCGGAGCGACATCTTTCGCCCGCGTCAGTTGCATCCATTGACATATAAGAATCTTGAGAAAAGAAATTCAGGTCCGCACCTTAATTTTTTACGAATAGTAAATAATCAAGATGCGGCCCCGGTCGTCTCACGGTCGTCTTCTAACTTTAAAATGCACTGAATAGTTGCAAAACAAATAGGAGGGGCGAATGATAAAACTGACGTATATGTTGCTGGCAGGAGCGATTATCGCACTGCTGTTTTCCGGCAGCGCCCTGGCTGACGAATGTATAGACTGTCACGCCAAAATCTCCCCCGGCCAGGTGCAGGACTGGAAGGTCTCAAAGCACTTCCAGGAGGAAGTGAGCTGTATGGACTGTCATGGCGACGCGCATTCCACTGCCGAGGACTACAAGAAGGCTGAACTACCTGATGAGAATAAGTGCGCCGAGTGTCACGAGGACCAGGTTGAATCTTTTTCAAAGGGCAAACACAACCTTGGCTGGACCTCGCTCAATGTCATTCCGGCTACCCACATGGCACCAGACGAGCTGATTGAAGGCGGGCGCGGCTGCGGCGGCTGCCATAACATGGGTATCAAAACCGAAGCGCAGAAAAATGAACTGCGGGATAAGGGCTACCGCTACCAGAACAACTCCTGTGACGAGTGCCACACCCGGCACTCTTTTTCCAGAAAGGAAGCTCAAAACCCGCGTGCCTGCCAGCAGTGTCACATGGGCTATGACCATCCCCAGTGGGAGATGTGGTCTTCCTCCAAGCACGGTACACGCTGGTTTGCCAAACAGAATGGCGATCTTCCGTCCGATGCCGCAGTGCCCACCTGTCAGACCTGCCACCTGCCCGATGGAACCCATCAGAACGAAACTGCCTGGGGCTTCCTCGGCGTTCGCCTGCCCCTGCCCGATGATAAACAGGCCGCCGGGGACCGGGTGACCATTCTCAAGGCCCTTGGTTTTCTTGATCCCGAAACCGGCAAGCCTACTCCGCTCTTTGATACGGTCAAAGCTGTACGCATGGTAAAACTCGACCAGGAATCCTGGCAGAAAGAGCGCGACAAGATGATCAAGACCTGTTCCCAGTGCCATTCCGAGAAATATGCCAGGGAGCAGTTGGAAATGGGTGACGCTATCATGATGAAGGCCGACCGGCTGATGGCCGAGGCCATTACCACCGTAGCTGCCCTTTACAAAGAAGGGATCATCAAGAAGCCGGCTGGCTATCCGGCGAACTATCCATTCCTGCTCGCATTCATGCACACCAACGGCACGGCCTGGAATAAGGATCTGGACAAGCTTTCATTCATTGATCAGGTTCTCTGTCAGATGTACATGAAGCGTCGTATGAGGGCCTATCAGGGATTCTTCCACGTCAACCCCGACTATGCCTACTGGTATGGCTGGCAGGAAATGACAAAAGATCTTGGCGAGATCAAAGAGCTGGCCCGTACCATGCGCGCAACACATGTAAAATAATCTGGCATATTCAGGTTGGACCTAAAAAAGACGGATGTGCCGGGATGAGGCATCCGCCCTTTTTTCGAACCCCTGAATCCTTGCGCCCAAATGACATCTGTACAGAACAATAGAGGCCAAGTCTATATTTGACCTTTGCCTCTCGACTGTGGGACATTATTAGGGTCCATTAGACAGCCGGAGGATAAATCCTTGGTGGTAATCGTATTACAGTCAAACATACTTGACCCCTGGTGAAAAAAAAATATAAAAGAAAAATGAAAGAAATGTTTGAAAAGCTAAGCGTTGTTTATGACATGAAGTAAAGGGCGATTGACCCCAAAAAGGTAGCCTGGAGGAGTGGGGACCGGCCGGCCCGATATCCTGTACCTGTTCACGTATATTCGGATATTCGGGGTCGGACCAAGCTATATCGTTGCAATTGCAGTTTAATTGGTCCTTTTTGACTCTATATTTTTGACTTAAGACTTACATTTCGCGCCTCCAGGAAATATTTTCTGGATATTCCCGCCAGATTTAACAACAAACCGGTCATGTTCCCTTAAACTGCCACCAGCCTCCCCGGAGGCTTTTGTACACCGGG